>CALELC010000610.1 GCA_937904535.1 uncultured Planctomycetaceae bacterium | reverse complement strand
ACCAGATTCAAAATCATCACGACCCCGAGGTGTAACGGGTCGATTTGAAAATGGCTAGCGACGGGTAGCAGCACCGGCACGCAAATCAACAGCGCCGCAGTCGGTTCTAATAGCATTCCTACCAACAATAAGAATACATTGACCAAAATCAGGAAGATGTAGGGATTGTCGGTCAGCTGCAGCAGCGCATCGGCCGCCATTTGCGGGCCTTGCTCGCGGGCAATCACCCAGCCAAATAGGCTCGCCGCTGCTACGATCAGCATGATCATTCCGGTTGTGGCACAGGTGTCCAATAGCACCTGATAGAGTTTCTGCAGCGTGAGGGTGCGATAACAAACGCCTAAAAACAGCATGTACATCACCGCCGCCGCAGCCGCCTCGGTCGGCGTGAACACACCGCCAAGGATGCCGCCCAGAATGATTACCGGAGTGAGCAGGACTGGAGCTGCGGCGAGTACGACCCACAACCAGTTTTCACGCGCCTCCGCTTCGTTGGGCGGCAGCGGATGCCGGCGCACGTGCATGTAGGCGTGGACCATCAGTGCTGCCGCGAGAACCAGCGCCGGAATGACACCGGCGAAAAACAATCCACCGATCGAGACACCGGCCGTCACGGCATAGATGATCGCCGGAATGCTCGGTGGCATGATCGGCCCAATCATCGACGAAGCGCCGGTCAAACCCACCGAGAACCGGGTGTCATACCCCTGTTTGCGCATGGCCGGGATCAAGACCGCACCAAGCCCCGCCGCGTCGGCGATCGCAGCACCACTCATCCAAGAAAACAGCACGCTGCTCGAGACGTTGACATAGGCGAGGTTGCCCGGCACACGGCCGAAGAAACAGAGCAGCATCCGCAACATGCGATCTGCCAAGCCTGCGGCGTTGGTCAGGTAGCCTGTCATGACAAACAGTGGCACGGCTAACAGCGGAAAGCTATTCACTCCGGCTACCGTCCGCTGCACGGCAACGCCGAGCGTGATGTCATCGGAGAAAAACACATACAGCAGGCACGGCAAGAGCATCGCATGGGCGACCGGCACGCGGATCGCCAAAAGCACGAGCATCGCCGTCAACAGAATCAGTAACGTCATGAGGCTTTTAGGTTAGGATCATCAACATCAGCGGCATCGGTCTGCTGGATCCCGCATAGATCCGCAATGGCATGCAGCGACAGCAGCACCAGCCCGACACTTGCGGCGCCATACCAATAAGTCATCGACAGCCCAATGCTGGGAGAGGCCACGGGATAAACTCGCAGTACAAAAGGCAGTCCGCCGATCAGCAGCATCAGGCTGGAAAGCAAGACCAATCCATTGACCAGAAGGGTGAGAGAAAACCATCTCGGACATTTGGGCGGGATGCTTGCCTCGTCGAGCTGCTCGGCACCAGCGAGATCGCCTTCACCGGACTTGTCAGCGGCAGGCCCTGGCTCAGGTCCTGTGAGATCGACTGTGATGTGTTGGCCTCGCGCCGCGACGAAACCCGCTGCGATAAACGTCAACCAGATTAGGCCTAAGCGGGCCACCTCTTCACTCCATGAAATCGGTGCGCCAAACACATAGCGGGCAAATACCTGTAGGCCCATCGTTGCCAGGATCGAGATTAAGATCCCGATCGCTAACCACTGTTCCAGACGGACGCAGGCCCGGAGCGCGACGGATGCTCGTATTTTCCAGCGATCACTCATGGGGTGGCTCCTGTGCTGCGGCATCTGCTCCCTGGGTGATCTCGCGATAGAGTTCGCTAAAGGCAAAGCCCTCAGCAAAATAGGCTCGGGCCCGGCGACGGAATGCATCCACGTCGACATCCTCGAGCACTTGCATCGGGCCCTCCTGCCGCCAGCGATCGAGCAGTTCTTGTTCTTGCTCGCGGATTCCGACCAAGACGTCGCGGCCAAGGCCTTCAACGGCGTCGGTTAAGGCTTGCTGTTGGGCTTCATTGAGTCGTTGCCAGACCCGTTCACTGATCAGAATCTGAATCGAAGATTGAATGTGTCCGGTGGGAATCAGATAACGCTGAACTTCATGAAATCCCATGGTATGGATCACCGGCACCGGGTTTTCTTGCCCGTCAGCGATCCCTTGTTGCAGCGCCATGTAGACCTCCGAGAATGCCATCGGCATGGGGCTAGCACCTAACGCTGCGCCAGATTCCTGCCAAACCGTCGCTCCGGGCATTCGCAGCCGAAAACCTTTCAAGTCCTCAGGTTTGCGGATCGGCCGATTGCTGGTGATGTGCCGGGCACCGTAGGCCCAGGTCCCCAGAACACGCACACCGAACTTTTCGCGTAACGCTTCCCAGTGAGGTGCCATCAGTGAGCTGTCGGCGACCTCGAGCATGTGTTCCAAATCCGTGAAGGCGTAGGCTGCGTCAAAGGCGCCCAGCGGTGGATGCCACATCGCCAGAAAAGATGGCCCAGCGATGGAGAGATCGATCTCGCCCGCGACAAGTTGTTCCAGCAACTCAGCCTCACTGCCGAGTTGCGCGGCTGGGTACACGTTGACTTGCAAATCAACGCCGGCATCCGCAAGTCGCTCGTTGAGGTGAGCGGTACCGAAAGCATGCGTCGGGCTTTTGATTTCGTACACATGGCCCAAACGCAACCGGTTGACCGGGCCCTTGGATTCCGCGCGGTTGCAGCCGGAAGCGAACGTTACGGCGATTAAAATGCAGCCGATTACGGCTAGAGTGCACCGTCGACGTCGGTGGAGATGGTTTATCATGGGAGGGCCAGCCTGATGCGCCGGGCGATCGTGAAGATGAAGCCCGGCAAGGTTGCAGGAGGTTCCGGTGAGCGGATTCGACGGTGCCGATTGTCGCCTAGAGACTCACCGGAGCAGACAACTTAGGCGAACCGCGTGTGACGGTACACCCACCGCGGCGTTGATTTTCTTTGTTCAAAAGCTTGATTTTTGAGACGGAACCTGATGATGAACGACTCGGACGCCACTGGTTCGCAGCGGTCACGCCGCGAGTTTCTCGCCACGGCGGCAGTTGCAGGAGCGAGTTCCTTGGTTGCCCCTGTTCTGGTATCGCAAGCCACTGCGCCGTCCGTCGAATCAGCGTCCGTACCGCGAATTGACTGCCATCTGCATTGTTTTGCAGGGGACAGCGACCAGCGGTTTCCCTATCACGCGAATGCTCCGTATCGTCCCGCCGCGGCCGCGACACCTGAGCACTTGCTGAAGTGCATGGACGGCGCCGGCGTCGCCTCCGCGATCGTCGTGCATCCGGAACCGTATCAGGATGATCACCGCTATTTGCAGCACTGTCTGGAGGTGGGCGGTGGACGGCTCAAAGGCACGGCTTTGGTGTTTGCCGATACCCTCGGGGCTCCCGAGCGGCTGCGGGAATTGGCCAATCAAATGCCGCTGATCGCGGTTCGGGTTCACGCGTACGCCCCTGGGCGATTGCCGCCGTTTGGCTCCCAGGCCCTCCACCAACTTTGGCGGACTGCGAGCGAACTCGGGCTGGCGGTGCAGTTGCATTTTGAGCCGCGCTATGCACCGGGATTTGAGCCGCTGATCCGTGAGTTCCATCAGACGTTGGTGATCATCGACCATTTGGGGCGACCGTTTCAAGGCACGCCGCAGGAACACTCGATGGTGCTGCGTTGGGGGGAATTGCCCAATACCGTGCTCAAGCTTTCGTCGATTCCCGAGCCGACGAGTTACCCCCACCGTGACATCCGTCCGGTGATCGCTGACCTGATGCAGGCGTATGGTGCCGACCGGATGATTTATGGCGGCGGGTTCAATGCCGAGGCAACTCCCGAAAGTTATCGCGCCGCATTTGAGCGTGGGGCATCGTATCTCAACGGTTTTTCAGCCGAAGATCAGGCCAAAGTGCTCGGTGGCAACGCGCAGCGGCTGTTCTTCAGCTGAGCGTCACCGGGGGATCGCGATTCCCATGTCGCGGAGCAACATCTTCAAATCGGCCCAAGCCTCGCGCTTGGCGTTGGGGTTGCGCAACAGATAGGACGGATGGTAGGTCGCCAGGACTTTGCTGCCGCGGTAGGAATGAAACCGGCTGCGCAGCTTGCCGATCGACAGCGTGCTGTTGAGCAGCGTCTGAGCGGCGACCAAGCCGAGGCAGACGATGTAATCGGGCCGAAGGATCTCGAATTGCTCTTCGAAGTACGGTCGGCAATTGGCGATCTCGGAAGGGTCGGGATTGCGGTTGCCCGGCGGCCGACATTTGATGGTGTTGAGGATGTAAACTTGCTCGCGTGAGAACGTGCAGGCTTCGATCATTTTCGTCAGCAGTTCACCCGATCGGCCGACGAACGGACGTCCCGTTGCATCTTCATCTGCTCCGGGGGCCTCGCCAAAGAAGCAGACGCGAGCGGCGGGATTGCCTTCCCCCAGTACCGTGTTTTTGCGCGTGCAAGCGAGCACCTCGCAGCGCGGGCACTGCGCCACTTCGCCAGCCAAGGCTTGTAATCGTGCGACCCGATCGGCTAGCGGCAGACTGGGCCCCTGATACGGTTCGGCCACCGAAAACAGCGGAGCCGTGACCGGAGCGGCAACGGTCGGTGGCGCGACCGGTTGACCAAATCTCGGCACACTCGCCGGCGCCATCACCAACTGGTCAGTGAGCGGGGCTGGGGCAGCTGCCTGCGGTGGCGCCATTTCAGCCGGCAGCGGAGCGGGCACCGCAATCGCTTGAGGCGCCGGCAGAAACGTCACGCCGCTCCGCTGCAGGTGCTGGAGCAGACCGCGGATCTCCCCGGCGGAGACGGATTGCTCGGATTGGGATGTCACAGGGACACTCATGAACTTACAGTTGCGGAAGGGTTACGCGGGCGATCAATTTGTGGGTGGGGCGCCGCTGCGCAGTTGCTTGTCGAGGAAGTCGAGGTAGTTCGCCCAGTCGCCTTCATGCAGTCCATGAGCGCCGGGACGGATGAAGTAGCCTGTCGGACCAACGAACCGCGGCTGACCCAGCGGCGGCATTTCCGGCTGCTCGATGCTTTCGGCTCCCAGCAGACGATAGACCGGCGCGGCGTGCACGAGCGACAGATACTCGCCGCGCGGATCCGCCCACAGGTCTTCGTCCGCGCTGGCGACCGCGACGGCGCGCGGGGCGATCAAGCCGATCAATTGGTGTTGGTCGACAGGCAAGGCGTCTTCGTTGTTGACATAGTCATTGAACCGCAGACTGAACCAGTGAGGAAACGCGGTGGTGATCCGCTGCACCGTTTCTCCGAAGCGGCGGCGCGATAGCGCTGCTCCGCCACAACCGCTCTCGTTGACCAGCGCGGCGGCGAACCGTGTGTCGTTGGCTGCGGCCCAGGCGGCTGTTTTGCCGCCGCGCGAGTGGCCGATGACGGCAACTCGCTGCTGATCGATCTGCGGCAGCGTCTCGAGGTAGTCCAGCACACGGCTGGCACCCCAGGCCCAAGCGGATAACGCTCCCCAGTCACCCGGTTCACGGCTAGAAAGATCGGCTTGAGGGCCATGCTTCGCGCGTGCAAAAAAGCCGCGGATGCCCTCGTGAAACCCGTCTTTGCGATCGGGATCGACATGGCTGGTGTGGAACACCGCAACGGCGTAACCCCGTTTGACGATCGCTTCCACGGGGACGAACGGCGAGGGCCGCTCCACCGCACCCGCGAGGTCCGGGAACGCCCGGTTCTGAATCATCACGATCGCCGGCACCGGCCCAGTCGCTTGTTTGGGCAGGTAGACCAACAGCGGGAAGGTGAACGCGGCGTCACCGGCCGTGATACGAGCTTCGACCTGGCTGGCCGTCAGATGGAGCGAATCGTACTGGGCCGTCGGCGTGTAGGTGATGGTCGCAGCCGCCGCTTCAGCCGGGACATGGCCATAGACATGATCGCGGAACTGTTGCAGCGTCCGCTCCCGCTGCTCCGGCCACTGCTTGGCGTCGACTGGCTGACCTTGTTCGTCGGCCAGCGGACGGGGCAATTCGTAGCTGGGGACGTTTTCTTCGCGATAGTTGAACTCTGGATTGCGGCTCGTTCGCTCCACCACCTGCGGATCGGCTTGCCAGGCGGGTGCCGCGGCCCGAGCGCTCTGCGCAGTTTTCGCTTGCTGAAGGTCGGCCAACGCCGCACGCACCGGTTTGGCGATGGCCGCGGCGAGTCCTTTCGATCCGTCGGACGTGAAGTGCACATTGACTGGCCGCATCCAGCCTGGCTCCGCGGCGGCGACCGCGTACAAGTCGATGACTTCAATCCCGCGCGGCTCGACCACTTGGCGCGCGATGCCGTTGTAGAGCAACGAATCACCCAGGTCGCGATGGGGGCGAACGCCTCCGGGCGGGACAGGAGTGGTGGTGACAAAGAACAGCTTGGCCCCGGTAGCCTCCAGACGCTTCACGATCCGGGTTAGGTTGCGGCGATACCGCTCGGGATCGGACTGCGGCGGGTCCTTAGGATTATTGGAGGCTTCTGGCTTGTCGCCTGGCGTTTCGCGTTTGAAGTCATGCAGGCCGAAGTTGAACGTGATCACGTCCGGTTTTCCGGCCTGAGCGATCCACTGATCGACTTTTCGAATCCCGTTTTTCGTTCCGGCGCAGTTCTCCGCTTGGCCTTCGGCGGTTTGGGGACGCACGACGTCTGCGACATCTGCCAACTGCTCACGTAAAAACGGCGTGTAGCCGATGGAGATCGAGTCACCGAGCACGAGCACCGTCGGCTTGGCAGCGTCACCGCTGGCTTCGCTCGGCTGCGGAGCATCTGCCCAACTCGTCCCGATCGCGGCGTTCAGCATCACCACCCAGGCTATCAACATCATGCGGTTTGTCACGGCTCGGCGCTCCTCAGGTTCGACTGCGGCTGATTGTCGGCAGCAGTATAACCGCAGGGTGGCGCTGACCGCACAGCCCTAGCTGTGTGAAGCCGACTTGTTGAGGCGTGAGGCGGTCGCGATCATCGTGGAGGCCGGCTCTGCCTGTGGCGATGTCCGTGCATTACGAACTGAGTTCTTCTTTGGGAGCGAGCGTCACATGTGGGGTTTGATGAGGGGGATAGGCTGCGTCGTCCTCGGCGCATGGTGGGTGGCAGTCGGTGCGGCGGGAGCCAGCGCCGACCAACGCCCCAACATCGTGCTGATCATGGCTGACGACCTCGGCTTTTCGGATGTCGGCTGTTACGGCGGCGAGATTGAGACGCCAAACCTCGATGCGCTGGCTGCCGGCGGATTGCGATTCACGCAGTTCTACAACACGTCACGGTGTTGCCCCACGCGGGCGGCGCTGCTGACGGGACTCTACCCGCACCAGGCCGGCATCGGGCACATGGGAGGCGACGATGGGCTGCCGGGCTACCGCGGTTTTTTGAACCATCAGTGCCTGACGTTGGCCGAAGCGCTGCGGCCCGCCGGCTACACCACCATGGCGACGGGAAAATGGCACGTCGGAGCGAAGCGGGGGCAGTGGCCACTGGACCGCGGCTTTGATCGCTACTGGGGGACACCCAACGGCGGCGGCGTGTATTTCAAGGACGCGCTGCAGATTCGCCGCGAAGTGTTCTTCTTAAATGGCAACGAGCGGGTGGAATTGCCGGAGGAGGCCTACGTCACCGACCTGTTCACTTCGAAGGCGATCGAGTTCATTAAGGAATCGCGAAGCGGTGAGCAGCGCAAACCGTTCTTCTTGTATTTGCCGCACATCGCGCCGCACTGGCCGCTGCAAGCCAAAGCCGAAGATATCGCCAAATATCGCGGGCGGTATGACAACGGCTGGGACGATGTTCGGAGCAAGCGGTTTGCCCGCCAGCAGGAAATAGGAATTATGCCCGCCACGGCGCAACTGAGCCCGCGAGATCCGCAGGCGGCCGCTTGGGAGGAAAAGTCGGCGGAAGAACGCCAAGAGCTGGCGCACCGGATGGAGATCTACGCTGCTCAGGTCGACTGCATCGATCAAAATCTTGGCCGCTTGGTGGCAGCGCTGAAAGAGTTGGGCGAGTACGACAACACGCTGATTCTGTTCTTGTCCGATAACGGCTGTTCGGCCGAAGGTGGCCCTGGCGGGTTCAGCCGCGGTATCGAAGGGGCGGAGATCGGCACGGGAGCGTCATACACCAGTGTCGGACTGGAGTGGGCCAATGCTGCCGTCACGCCCTTCCGCAAATTCAAAATCGACACCTACGAAGGTGGCGTCGCCACGCCGCTGATCGCGCACTGGCCCGCCGGCATCAAGGAGCAGGGCGGATTGAGGCATCAGCCAGGACATGTGATCGACATCATGCCGACGTTGTTGGAAGTGGCCGGAGCGACCTACCCCACTGAGTCGCCAGCAAACTCTGAGCAGTCGCTGGTGCCACTGGAAGGTAAGAGCCTGGTCTCGGCTTTTGCCGATCAAAGCAGCGACCGTGGGCCGATTTTCTGGGAGCACCAGGGCAACAAGGCGATTCGCATCGGGAACTGGAAGGCGG
>CALELC010000609.1 GCA_937904535.1 uncultured Planctomycetaceae bacterium | reverse complement strand
TTTTCGAGCAGTGGCAGCCGGGACAGCTCATCCAGCGACTTCAGCGGCAGTTGCACGCTGCGGTATTTCTCGCGGTAAAACGGCTGATGAGCGACCGCATCAGCCAATAAGCGGTTGAGCCGCAGCAGCTGGTGTTCGCGAAGCCTGTCCGGGTCGGCGCAGCGCCAAAAATGGCGGCGTTCCGCCGGCCTGAGCCCTGCCACGTCATGCTGCTGGATACCTTGCATGAACCGCAGATGGTTGCTTTATCAAAGGTAGGAAGCGGAGCCGTCTGTCCGGCGCCAGTTGCTGAACCGCTGGGCCTAAGTGAGCTCCGAGTTAAGGGTGGTCGCTCATCTTAACCGCCGCTGCCAGCCTTCGCAGCCCACCCTCGGTCCGCCTTGGTAAGGCAGGAACCTTGATAACGCAGGAAACTGGGTGGCAATACGCCCTTGTTTGTGGGCGTCCGGGGTGTGCGTGAGATTGGGGGGCCATGAGAACCGGTGACGCTTCGCCTCGGGCACCGAAACGAGAGCCGGCCTTTTGAGGCAGCAATACCCTGAGTGCTGAGCGATTGGCCTTGTATTGTGGTAATGATTGCGAGTAACCGGTGGCTCTATCGGGTGTTGTTTTAAATCGCCAACCAGAGGGATGTGAATGGTTTTCCGTGCCTACGGTGTCCCTGCGCTCGCGCTCGCTGTTTCTTGGATCATTGGGACCGAAGCCCGATTGGCTGCGGCGGCAGCAGCGGATTCGGTGGCGGTGAAAGAGCAGACCATGGATGTAGCGCTGCCCGATGACCGCCCCAATTTGCTGCGATCAAGTCGAAAGGTTGTTGCCAGAACCGGGGAAGCGGTAATGGGAATCGCCACTACCACAGGCCGATTCGTCGGTTCAGTGATTGGCAAAATCGTTGATGGAATCTTCGATAATGATGGGAAGGAGCGAGATCCGGTCCGCGCAAGCCGAGACGCAGACCTGAACCAGTGGACTGAAAGCCGGGACAAATGGCTGCGTCAGAGCAGGTAGAGGTATTTGTCATAGCGGTTCTCCGTGGGCTGCAGGTTCAATGAGATCTCAACGCAAAATCGCTGTCAGGGTGTGTCATCGGCAACGACCAGCGCGGTGATGGGCGCTTACTGTCCCGGGGGCCGGAGCACTTTGCGATTCAGCTTCCTACGGCACTCGCTAATGCCGAGCAGCGACAGGATGGATAGCCGCCAGCGGTGCTGGGAGACCGTTCAGGAAAACCGTTTTCCAGGCGATTGAAGCCGAGGTGTGGTACGATGACGATGCTCGCCCTCCGACATTGTCTCTGGTTCTAAGCCGCACGAGCGCGTGTGGAGAAGCGTCGAGCCTCGCCGGTTGTAGTCGATTCGGGTTGTTCATCGCTCTCGAGCCAACGGACTGAGGTTTATTATGAATCCCATCAGTGCGCAGTCGCTGGATGATGAAAAGCAGAGTATCCTGCGTGAGATTGTCTGCTATATGAAGTACGGGACGACATGTGATGATGAGGCCGGCGATCCTGAAGCGGAATTTGATGCGGGTTATGAGCAGGCTGACGTCGATCGCTGTGATGAGATCTTAAGCGATTTTATTGCGAGCATGCAGGCCCACCGTCAGGCAGCACCGGAGGTGTTGTTGGCAGATGTGAAGACGGCGGTGGAAGCTCTCAATCGGCTTAACGATGATTGCAATGGAGGTATCTTGGAAACCGACCAACGCGAGAGCATTTGTAATCTCATCAACAATGGTTTGCGGTTCGCGGGGATGGAGCCGGAAGGTGACGTGACCGAACCATGGCGTGATTGGTAGATGGGCGTGATTGGTAGATGACTGGGCGGCGCACGCTCGCGTCGATGCGAGGAATCAGTTGAACTCAGTACAGGAGCTAAAGTGCGAGCAACAGGCAAGATTGATTATGTGGAACTCCCTTGTCGCGACTTGCAGGCGACCAAGGCATTTTTCTCAGCGGCCTTCCAGTGGCGATTTGTGGACTATGGGCCTGACTACGCGGCGTTTGAAGATGCGGGGCTGGATGGCGGTTTCTATCGCTCCGAGCAAGTGGCGACGACTGCGGCTGGCAGCGCTTTAGTTGTGCTCTACAGCAGTGACTTGGAGGCGACCTTAGCAAACGTCAAGGCTGCCGGAGGAGTGATTATCAAGCCGACGTTTTCGTTTCCCGGTGGCCGGCGATTTCAGTTTACTGATCCGAGCGGAAACGAGTTTGCCGTTTGGTCGGATCGCGGTTGAAACGGCACGGTCTTGCGGTAGCGAGGGTGTGTCGATGGGCTGTTGGTCAGGGCACGCCGTTGGTGATTGAAGGTAGGTTGCTGTCTGGCTGGGACCGCCGCGTGCCGACTGTGGCTGTCGGGTAATCACTTTTTCGAATTGCTTGCACACATGCCGATGCCCAGCGGTGATCCTGACCCCAATCCCTACGCCCCGCCGAGTCCCGAGATTGTCAATCGGCCGCTTCCGCAGCCCCGAGCGCGGAGCAAGTGGCTGTTCGTGTTGTGTTGCTTGCAGTTGAGTGTGCTGGTCGGCGGAGTGGTTTTGGAAGCCTATGAACATAAAACGATTGTTGGTTCGGGGCCGGTGTATTTGATTGTTGGTCTGGTGATTACCTGGCTGGCTGCCCGCAAACAGCAGTTATTGGAAATTGCCGTCGGGGGATCCGCGATTTTGCTAGTGATTGGCGTGTTTTTGCGGATCGTATTCAACGATTGGGGGCCGACGGAAAGCGACGGCCCGAATACCCGTGTTATCCTCGCCTACACGGTCTGGGCATGCCCAGCGCTGCTGGTTGCGGTGGTGCGTCAGTGGCAAGGCGGGCCGGGCAGCGAATTACCAGTTGTTGAAGACGGCGACAGTTGAACGGCGCTGGGTGGGCGTGTCCTGCGCTTCGCGGCTGCGACACGACTTGCGGCTCCAGGCCTAACATGGGCCGGGCGGCCATTGGGAACGAGCCGAGCAAAAGGTAGAATGGCGGCGTCAATCCATTCATTGCCAAGGCCGGAGGCGGATGCTCAGCCGGTTGCTGGCGCTTTTGCGGAGAGTTTGAAGGTGTCGTTGAAAATCATGCGTCGGGTGACGTTTTGCGCCGGTCACCGACTGCTGGGGCACGACGGGAAGTGCAAGAACCTCCATGGGCATAACTACGTCGCCGAGTTTCACGTCACCGGGCAGCAGCAGGACGAGATCGGACGGATCATCGATTTCAAGTTGCTGAAGGACAAGTGCAAGGGCTGGCTGGACGAGCACTGGGACCATGCGTTCTTGCTCTGGGAACGCGACGAGAATGCGCTCGCGGCGGTCCGCTCTTGCGATCCGCACCGGATCTACGAATTGCCTTACAACCCGACCGCTGAGAACCTCGCTCGCTACCTGCTCGAGGAGGTTTGTCCAAAGTTGCTGGCTGACACCGGAGCGGTTGCTCATCGGATCGTGATCTGGGAATCCGAAGAGAGTTATGCCGAAGTCTCCATCGATGTTCCGATGGCGAACGTCGGTTCCGCCAAGTCAGCGAACCCCCTTGCTTGAGCGATTGCAGGAACGGATGAAGATTCGAGAGCTCGATCACGTTGCTCTGCATGTCGCCGATGTAGAGCTGAGCCGGCGGTTTTATCGTGAGGTGCTGCGGCTAGAGGAATTGCCGCGGCCGGCATTTGATTTTCCTGGGGCGTGGTTTCGCATCGGCAAGCACCATGAGTTGCACCTGATCGGTGATCGCACGCAGCCGGTGAACTCGGGATATCGCGGCACGCATGTGGCGCTCGCCGTCGATGGCTTGGATGACTGGGAGCGGCACCTGGACGCGGTCGGGGCCGAGCGACTGGAGCGAAAAATTCGGCCTGATGGGTTGCTGCAGACCTTCTTGAAAGACCCCGATGGGCACTGGATCGAGTTAAACTGTGCTCCGTAGCGGGGCAGCTTCCTAGCCCCGTGGTCTTCCTCCGGCGGCCTCGAAAGCCTCGTGCCTGCGGCCGCTCCCGCCTATCCCACCGGGTCCTCGCATGGCTAAACGGCATCTTTCCGCGTTGGCGTTGCAGTGGTTTCGTCTTGGCCTGTTGATCGCTGCAGGATGTGGTTTGCCCGGCGGACCGGCCGCTGCTCAAGATCCGCCCGCAGCGATCGCGGTGACCGTGCCGGATGTGTGGAAGAGCCCGCCGGCCGGGCCGTTGGCGATCGAGGACGGTGCCGTATGGTACCGCGCGGTCGTCGTGCCGCCTGCGGACTGGGAAGGTCAGGAGCTGACCCTGTTTGTTGAAGCCGTTGATGACGCACGCCAAGTGTTCTTCAACGGACGGCAGATCGGCGTGCTGGGGACGTTTCCGCCGGAGTTTCGCAGCGGTCTCGGGCAGTCGCAACGATTCACCATTGCCGCTGGCGAGGTGCTGGCGGGCGAGCCCAATGTGGTCGCCATCCGCGTCTACCACTACCACGGCCGCCGCGGTTTCAACGTTGCCGCTCCGGTGTTATTTGGCCCCGGTCAGGCCTTGCCGCTCAAAGGCCGTTGGGAGGCGTTCGGCAGCGATGACGCTGCGGTCGCCAGGCTGTCGGCTCGATTCGATGTTCCAGAGGCCCATTGGTTTCGCTCAACTGTGCCTGCGGAAGAGGCTGAACGCGATCTGCGGCGACTCGCCGACGATGCTGGTCCGCTCTCACCTACCGAGTCGCATCAGCGTCTCCAGGTGGTCGCTGACTTGGCAGTCGATCTGGTACTAGCAGAGCCCGACATCGGTCAGCCGTTGTCGCTGAAATGGGACAGCCGCGGCCGGTTGTGGGTGGTGGAGTACCTGCAATATCCCGATCCCGCCGGACTGACCGCGGTCAGCCGCGACCAATTCCTTCGCACCGTTTGGGACCGGCTGCCCGATCCTCCGCCGCATCATTTCCCTGGAGCAGACCGGATCAGTGTGCACGAAGACACCGATGGCGATGGCGTGTATGACAAACATCACGTTTTCCTGGAAGGGCTTAGCTTGGTGACCTCGGTCGCCTGGGATCGTGATGGCGTGTGGGTACTCAACCCGCCTCACCTGCTGTTTTATCCCGACCGCGATGGTGACGCGGTTGCCGACGGGGATCCGATCGTTCACCTGGAAGGTTTTGGACTAGAAGACTCCCATTCGGTTGTGAACAGCTTGCGGTGGGGACCGGATGGGTGGCTGTACGCGGCTCAGGGCAGCACGGTCAGCGCTGAAGTGCGACGCTACGGCAGTTCCGAGGAGCCGCAGCGTTCGGTCGGTCAATTGGTGTGGCGGTATCATCCGACCACGGGGCAGTACGAAGTCTTTTCCGAAGGCGGCGGCAACGCATTTGGGGTCGAGATCGACTCTCGCGGCAGGATCTTTTCGGGGCACAACGGCGGCGACACTCGCGGCTTTCATTACTTGCCAGGTGCGTATTTTCGCAAAGGGTTTGGTAAGCACGGCGAGCTCTCAAACCCCTACGCGTTCGGCTTTTTTGAAGCGATGGGGCACCACCGCGCTGAACGCTTCACCCACACCTTTGTGATCCAAGAGAGCGAGTCGTTGCCGCCGCGTTTTCGCGGACATCTCTTTGGGGTCGAGCCGCTGCAGGGACGAGTGGTGCTGAGCCGGATGGAAGCAGATGGCAGCACCTTCAAGACGACGGATGTGGAGTACGTGCTAAAGAGCGGCGGTGACAGTTGGTTTCGTCCGGTCGACATCCAAGAAGGTCCCGACGGCGCCTTGTATGTCGCCGATTTCTATGAGCAGCGGATCGATCACGCTGCGCACGCCCAAGGCCGGGTGCATCGCGGGAGCGGGCGCGTCTATCGCTTGCGCAGTGCTGCTGCGGAAGCTGGGGTGACGCTGCCGCCGCCCGACGATTTGGATGGTTGGCTGGAGCGACTGGGGGCGCCAATTCGCTGGCAGCGCCAGATGGCGCTCCGGCGTGTTGTGGAACTAGCGGATCGCACGACGGCTCAAAAACTGGTCGATCTGACCACTCGCGATGAGGAAAACATGGTGCTCGGGGCACTCTGGGCCCTGGCGCAATTGAACCAACTCCGTGAACACCTGGCGATCAAACTGCTGGAGCATCCGTTGCCAGCGGTCCGCGAATGGACGGTGCGGTTGCTCGGAGAACGCGGTGAGCTGAGCCCAGCCACAGCGTCCAAGCTGTTCGCCTTGGCCCGCGGCGAGACCGATGCTGCGGTCCGCGTGCAGTTGGCGGCCACCGCTCGGCAGTTGCCGGTCGAGCAGGCATTGTCGCTGCTCCAGCCGCTGATCAGCTCACCAACAGCAGCCGACGATAACCGCTTGCCGCTGATGGTCTGGTGGGCGATCGAGGCGAAGATCAGCGAAGCTCCCGCAGCCGTCGTGCAGTGGTGGACCGATGCATCGCGATGGGACTGGCAGTTGGTGCGCCGCGAGCTCGGCGAACGGATGATGCGGCGATTTGCAGCCGCCGGAACCCGTCGCGATCTGCTGACCTGTGCGACCCTGCTGCGGGCAGCACCGGACCGTGAGGCCGCGGACATCATGCTGCGAGGTTTCGAAGCCGCCTACCGCGGCCGCTCATTGGCCGGGCTGCCGGATGAACTGGTGGCGGCGATGAGCGAATCGGGCGGTGGATCCTTGCCACTGCGCGTCCGCCGCGGCGATGCCGAAGCCATCGCTGAGGTGCTGGCCGCTGTTGTTGATCCGAAGCAAAAGCCGGAACTGCGGGTGAGCTACGTCGAGATGTTGGGCGATGTTCGGCCTGCGGCGGCTGAGGAGGTGCTGCTGCGGTTGGCCACGGACGCGGGGCCGAACGAGAATGTGCGTGCCGCGGCACTCGCGGCGCTGCAGGGTTACGACGGTGAAAAGATTGCGACGACGGTCTTGGGGCAGCTGTCCGGCTATTCGACCGCCAGTCGCGAGGCGGCGCTGGTGCTGGTCGCCAGCCGGCCGGCGTGGGCTCTGCAATTGTTGGAGCGGATCGAAGCTGGCGAGTTAAACGCGGACATTGTGCCTGCGGCGATCGTTCGCAAGATTCATCTGCACCGCGATCCCGCGATCCGGGCGGCGGTCGCGAAGTATTGGGGGGAAGTCAGCGGAGCGACGACTGCGCACATGGAAGCCGATATTGATCGCTATCGCAGCGTGATCGACTCCGCCATCGGCAATCCTCGCGTTGGTAAACAACTATTCGCGCAGCACTGTGGCACCTGTCATCAGATGTTTGGCGTCGGCGGCCAGAGCGGTCCCGATCTCACCAGTTACCAGCGGCAGGACGTGCGCGGCATGGTGGTGCAGATCGTCAATCCGAGTCTGGAGATTCGCGAGGGGTATGAAAACTACCTCGTGCTGACCGACGATGGGCGAGCGCTCAACGGCCTGCTGGCGGATTCCGATCAGCAAGTCGTGGTGCTACGCGACGCAAGTGGTCAGACTCGCGTGATCGCCCGTGACGAGATCCTGGAGCTCACTGCAGTGCCTCAAAGTCTGATGCCTGAGGGCCTGCTCGGTTCTCTGTCGGATCAACAGGTTCGCGACCTGTTCGCCTACCTGCGCTCGACACAGCCGCTTCCTTAGGGCCGGATCTGCCTGCCATCACCCGAGAAGAAGGCAGTCGATGAGTAAAGGAAGCTGGGCTTAACCCAGCGGGCGCAGGGCTTCTTTTGAGGCCGGCACTGCAATCAGAGTGAAATGCAGCAGCGACATCAGGGCCAGCCAACTGTCGCCGGACAATTGGTGATCAAGCTGGCTGCCACTGCAACGGCTGCAAAAGCCTTCTAGCACTCGCCTCCTTACTGCCCTCACGCTGAGTAGGCCATTGATACGGATGGCATGCAAGGCAATGTCCGGGGGATTCGCCGGTGCTCTTAACCGGTGGCATGATGCATATCAGCAGCGGCCGTACTCGGAGCAGGTTGCCCCTCTCAAAGCGGTGAGCGGGATAGGAGCGACCACCGGCGCGGCAAGGCAATGATCCACTCCTATGGTAGAAGAGCGGCTGCCCGCGAGTAGGGTATAAGGCTACCGAGCACCACAGGTTCAGGTGGGATTTAACTACTGAATCCTGCGGTTCGCTAGGGTCAAGATCGATCGATTTTGTTACGACTTTGGACGCTTACTCACCCATTGGGCGGTATTCTTCGGCACTACGCGCGCCCGCACTCGCATTCACTTGCTTGTCCTTCACAGCTGGTCCTACGTCCAAAGTAAAATCGTTCGGCCCGTTGGGGGTTACTTCGACTGACAGCTTCGTGGTATTGGGCATGCGATGCTCAGCAGCGACGACTTGGAAAACTTCAAACTTTCCCGTCTTCATCGCTCGGTCATAGTCCCTGAGCTGTTCGGGAGTCGCATTGGCACCCGGATGCGTCGGGACCGGATCCCCCTCGGTATTGGTTTTACTAACAGTGACCTTGAACGTTCCTGCCGGAGCGCCTGGGTAAGTCGAATAGGTGTGCAAAGTGACAACCCCCGAGTTGTCGGTTGTGCCCCCCGTCGGCCAGCGAGTCAAGGCGGCATCCTGGGGAAAGAGCGTCACTGCTGCGCCGGCCAGCGGGCTGCCGTCTTGCGTCACGGTGATCGTCGCTGGGTACAGATCAGGCATGCCTTCCGGGCGTGGATCGCTGCAACCGATCGCTAAAGCTGATAAGCAACCACTAACCAAGAACAACCGGAAATTCATCTTCGTTCACTAGCCTCAGGAAATGGTCCTAAACGACCTTGGGTGAGATTGGATTACTATTTATATCCTGTCCACTCGTTTCGTTACACGTCTGGTTCGGATTTATTAGATCCGTGCCAATGGGGGGTTGTGGCATTGTGTCGCCCCTGTTTGGGAGTGGTCCCGAATATATAGATAAGTTGCGTTGATTTTATTGTTAAATGCCGGTAGTTTGAACGGGAAGTCTGAAGGTACAGCAGTGGTTCTTAAAGAATGATTGCGTTCGTCGCAATTGACATTGCTGGTGATTGCCGGGCTCCCGCCGTTGTGAGGAAGCAGCTTGCTTCCAGTTTTGTTGGCTCTCTTGATTTTTGGAAATTTAGATGCGTTATCGACCCCGAAGGTCTGGTTTCACGCTGGTGGAACTGCTGGTGGTCATCGCCATCATCGGTGTGATGGTCGGCCTGCTGTTGCCCGCCGTGCAATCTGCCCGTGAAGCTGCGCGGCGGATGCAATGTAGTAATCGTCTCAAGCAGTTGACTCTGGGCCTGCATAACTACGAAAGCACGTTTAGCTCGCTTCCGGCAGCCGGAGTATTGCCTAATAAGGAGAACATCCGGCAGTATTACCCAGGGATCATCGTCAGTTTGCTGCCATTCACTGAACAGCAGGCTCGATACGAGGCTATCCAGGTTCGTCTAGCTGCCAGTAGCGACTATTGGGTTTCGATGTTCAATGGTCCGGAGTACCAGACGCCGCTGCCTGAATTGGTCTGTCCTTCAGAGCCCAATGGTTCTTCTCCATCGCCGCATGCTTTGAATGCTCGTATCAACTACATGTTCAATATGGGCGATGGCATGCTGAAGCTGGATGCTACCTGGCATCATCCGAACTATGTCAACAATCAGTACGTTCAAGCACGCAATCGTGGCCCGTTCCATGCTGACAACTGGTTGAAGATGGGCGCGATCATCGATGGGACGAGCAACACCTTGGCTTTCAGCGAGTCGGCCAGTGCCCCCAATGGCTATTGGTCGCCGCAGGTCAAAGGCGGGTCGGGCGCGAGCGCCGGGATGTTGCAAGATGGGGCTCAGCCCATCATCAACCCGAGTGTCTGCATGGCAAACTCGCTCAATCCGCAAGACCGCAGGGCATACGCCGAGCCCTGCGACACCTGGCGCGGCAATTTCTTCCAAATGGGGACTCCTTGGAACGGTTTCCATACCGTGATTCCGCCCAATGGGCCAAGCTGCTGGGCCATCCCCACCGCCTACTACGCCGCCATCTTCACGCCCAACAGCTACCATCCCGGTGGTG
>CALELC010000608.1 GCA_937904535.1 uncultured Planctomycetaceae bacterium | reverse complement strand
CAGACAAATCGATCGGAATCATAGGGGCAGCGTCGTTGGAGAAGTTTGATCAAAACCGGGGCGGGAAGACGGAAGCCAGCGGCGCTCGCCGGACCGAACCCGCCATGGGCGTGAGGCAACATCAGGCCTCGCCCATCGGTTCCGAGTTTATCCGCCGGCGTTCTAGCTGGGAGCCCCCTGGCAACCATCCGCGTGAACGTGAGAACGTTGTTAGCCTTGCGGCTTGGTGGCGACGATCATGCCGAGATTGATTCGGCTGGCGGCGATGAACGTGAAGCCAATGTCGCGCAGCCCGCGCTCGGTCAGCGTGTCTTTCAGCTCTTGCGCCGATTGCATTTTGCCTTCGGCGGTACCGACGTGAATCCGCAGCGCTTCAATCGTCTCCGAAAGCAGCGGTTTGGAAGGGCCGCGGAACAGGTCGACCAGCACCAGCCGACCGCCGGGAGCCAAGGCCGCAATTCCTTGATTGAGCAGCTGCGTGCGTTGCTCGGGCGAAGCCGCATGCAGCCGCTGGGCAATGACCACCAGATTAAAATTGGTGGCTGGCAGGTCGACCGATTCGGGCCGACCGGTCAGGGTTTGAAAACGTTCGCCAAGTTGGATCGAACGAGCGGTGCTGCGGGCCGCGGCGAGGGCCGCTTCTTCATCGACCGCCAGCACCGTCGCACCGGGGTCGCGAAATGCCATCGCGCAGCTCCAGACCGCGGAGCCGCAGCCGAGGTCGAGGATCCGCAGCGGCGGTGAGGATGAAATCACGACGCCATCGGACTGCGAATCAGTTGCCGGCGTCCCACCGATATCAAGGATTTCAGCAGCTTGCATCGCCGCGGGCGTGTGCACCCACTGGGTCGCCGCGAGTGCGTGCAGATACGATTGGTCACGTTGCTGACGCTCCGGTTCGTCAGCGGCCGACTCACCGGTGCGAACTTTCTCAGGCAGACGCAGCCAGTCGACATCGCCCAGGTCGGCATCGTACTGACAGAGCAACTGCATCACCGGAGCGAGCGCATGATCGTCCTGATAACGCTCGATGACGTTCATCGAGATCAGGCAGTCGAGCAACAGATCGAGACCTGCGCGATCCAGCCGCAGTGCGTCGGCGAGTTGCTCGGCAGTGCGTTGTCCGCCACGCAGCTCTTCAAAAATGCCGACCTGGCGGGCCGCTCGCAGCACATGGCTGGCGGCGTTGATCTGCATCAACTCTTGATAACGGTCAAGCGTTCGGTCTTGTGAGTTCATCGCTACTTTCTCCTCCTGGCCAGCTGGTTCAGGCCGGCGGGGCGCCGAGGGTACGATCGAGCGCTGCCGCGATCCGGCGGCACTTTTCCATGGTTTGCGCAAAGCCCTCGAAGTCGAGCGACTGATAGCCGTCGCTAGCGGCGTTCTTGGGATCGGGGTGAACTTCGATGATCAGTCCGTCGGCGCCCGCGGCCACAGCGGCCGCTGCCATGTCCGGCACCAGGTAAGTGTGTCCGGTGCCGTGGCTCGGGTCGATGATCACCGGCAGGTGCGTCTTGCGGTGCAGGTAAGGGACGCTGGCCAGCGGCAGGGTGAAGCGCGTGTGAGCTTCGAAAGTGCGGATGCCGCGTTCGCAGAGCATCACCCGGTGGTTGCCTTCATTGAGGATGTACTCGGCGGCGAGCAGGAACTCGTCCATCGTCGCTGAGGGACCGCGTTTGAGCAGCACCGGACGATCGACTCCGCCGACCGCTTCCAGCAGGCGGTAGTTTTGCATGTTGCGGGCGCCGATCTGCAGCACGTCGCTGTACTTGGCTACCAGTTCGACATCGTCGGTGCTGACGACTTCGGTGACGACGGCCAAGCCGGTGGCTTCGCGGGCCGTAGCGAGCATCTTCAGCCCATCTTCTTTCAGCCCTTGGAAGCTGTAGGGGCTGGTGCGCGGTTTGAATGCACCACCGCGGACCGCTGTTGCTCCGGCGGCTTTGACGGCTCGTGCCGAAGCGATGATCTGATCTTCGCTCTCGACGCTGCAAGGGCCGGCGATCACGCCGATTTGTGAGCCGCCTGCGGAAAAGCTGCCGCAGGAAACCGTCGTCGGTTCGGAGCGAACCTCGCGGCTGGCCATCTTGTAAGGAGCCAAAATGGGCATCACCGTCGCCACACCGTCGCTGACTTCCAGCATCTCTTTGGCGTGCTCGCGTTCATCGCCCACGACCGCGATCACCGTCCGTTCGGTGCCGACAATCACGTTGGCTCGGAGGCCCAGTTCGCCGACTTTGCGAACCGTAGCCTCGATTTGTTCCTGCGTCGCTTCGGGTTCCATGACGACGATCATCGAGACACTCACAAATAAAGGAAAAAGATACGATCACTCAATCACCGGATGCGGTCGTAAAACGTTACCGCAATCGGTCGGATTGCCTAGGCGGCCAGTGGCAGCGGACGCGATTTCCTCGCCTCGGACTTGGGCGAAGGACCACCGCCGCCCGTCCCTGGTTCGCTACGAGAGCTTGATGTGTGCGTGAGCAACGGTCACTCCAGCGGTTTGCGAGTCCGCTGAGATTCGATGTTGTTCTCCATCGGCGGAGCATTGATCGCATGTCCGATGCCGTAGGCCAGCCGACCGACGATGCCGAAGTAGGCGAACACACCACATACTGACGTGGCTACGGCCAACAGCACGCCGAGGGTAGGTGGCGAGACGCTGCTGATCATCAACAGCATGAAGACCGCGAAAAACAGAATGCCTGAGCACAGGTAGGCAGCGCCCCACTGATCCGCAGCCCGCATCACCGACTTGGTCACATCGGCTGAAAACGGCGACAGAATGCTTTGCTCGTCGAGCATTGACAGCAGCACGACCGGGAACAGCAGGTAGAGCGAGATCATCGACATCGCTACCGTCACCAGACCGCCTTGAAACAGGTAAATCCCCAGCATCCACGCCGGGCCGGTTGCAAAGGCGATGGCGGCCAGCACCACCAAGATTTCGCCCAGCGTTTCCATCGGGTCGAAGATCGGCCACTCACTTACCCGATCCTCACCGTTGGCGACCGACTGCATGATCGCAAACCCGCAGGAGACGACCATGATCCCAAACAGCGCGCCGCCGATGAACATGCCCAGCGTGATGATCGCCCCTTCGAACTGAATGGCGATCGCAGCGGGAACGAACGCCAGCAGGGTCAACAACGCGGCGTGAATAGAAACGGCTGGATCGCGGAAGATGCGGATCGGCGCGGTCAGCCACTGACCCAGATCAGGCAGGTCCCACTCCTCATCGTCGGCTTCGGTTTCAGCCTCCGCAGCGCGCAGCAGGTCCGCCGCTGATTTGCGAAACGGATCGGCTGGACGCGGATGCTCGCCTTCCTCTGCATCCCGAAAGGCGTACGTCTTCGCCGATTCGATGTCGGGCTGATACTTCGGCCGGATTTTCGGAGGCGGCGGGACAGTGATCGGAGAGTGGCAGTCGTGGCAACGAATCCGCTTCCCCACCTGCGCCGGCCGCGCGTAGGTGATCGAATCGCAGATTGGGCAGCGGACTCGGAAAGAGTCGTCAGTCGACTCTTTGGGGACCACCAATTTCATCGGTGCAGGCCGCTCGGCGGGCTCTTCGAAGAACCCGCCCAGCGCCTCCAGGTCGGACTCACTCAGCGGTGGTGGTCCGGCTGGCGGTTGCGGAGCTGACGGCGAACTCGGCGCCGATTCCAGGTCAGGGATCCGGAATTCGTCCAAATCATCGAGCTCGGGCGACACCGTGCGACGGGGTGGTGGCGACAGGTCGCTTTCCAACCGCAACCAGTCATCATCGTCCGCCTCTGCTGCCGGACGCTGTTGCCCGGGGAGCTTGATCGGACTGCCGCACTCCGGGCAACGGAGGTTGTGAGCGGCCTGATCAGTCGGTACCGATAACAGTGCATCGCACAGCGGACACTTGATGGAGGTCGGTTTCAACTGAGTCATGGCCAGACTGCCGCAAAATTAGAAGAGAACAGGCTTTCTCTTATTTTATTCTAGCGGTCGGTTCCCGGGAGCGTTTCTGGTTGCTTGGGCGGGGCTTGCGCCCCGTCGCTGACAACAACGCCACGGC
>CALELC010000607.1 GCA_937904535.1 uncultured Planctomycetaceae bacterium | reverse complement strand
CCGAGAACAGCAGCGGGTTTTCATTGTCGCCGAACTTCTTGCCGAGTTCTTGCTCCAGCAGAGTGACCGCTTCGTGGACTTGGTCCATCAACCCCGGCGGCAACTGCTTGTCATTCTTATAGTACGAGTCGCAACACTCGGTGGTGATGGTGAAGCCCGGAGGGACGGGCAACCCGATCGAGGTCATTTCAGCGAGGTTAACGCCCTTGCCGCCGAGCAATTGCTTGCTCATGCCCTTGCCTTCGGTCTTCGTGCTGCCGAAGTAGTAAACCATTTTGTTGTTGGCCATGCTGTCTCTCGATTCGACGCTCGGTCAGGATACGGTGCGAGTCACAGGTCGCAGGTCGCACCGCGGATGGACGGGAAAGAAAGGGGACACTATCGGACGCAGAAACCGAGACGACTGCGGCGGTCACGGGATGGACCGCAGTCGGCAGAAAAGGCGGCCGACGAACGGGCGAGAATGTAGGCGGCGAACCGCCGGAGGTCAAGGTGCGAGGGTTGGGGGGCCTGCTACTGCCAGCCGTTTTGTAGCGGTGCGGAACCGTAGTACAGGAGCCTGAGTGGGGGCTGGGAAGCGGCTGTTGAGTTGGGCTGACGCTCGGTGGAGAGCCGCCATCTGGGTGACCGCGGTTCAGCGGCGTGGACTCTCGGCGCCGACGCCATACCGCTTCAGCTTGCGGTCCAGCGTACTGCGTTCAATCCCTAAGATGGACGCCGCGCGGCTCTTGTTGCCGCCGGTCAGCCGCAGCACCTCGATCAGGTGTTTTCGCTCGAGCTCCAGCAGCGACAGCGGTTGTCCCCCGGCGCCGGGCGTCGCCGACTTGTCACCGCCGCCGCCTGTCGGGTCAAGAGCCGAGGAAGCTTCCAGAGGCACAGTGCCATCAGCGGGCGGCGTGGCTGGGATCGCTGGCAAGCTGAGATCCTCGGCGTCGATCCAACTGTCGTTGCCGAGTACTACCGCGCGTTCAATCACGTTTTTCAGTTCGCGGACGTTCCCTGGCCAGCGATGAGCGACCAAGGCCGCTTGTGCCGCCGGGGTCAGCCCCTCGACGATCCGCGCCGTTTTCTCAGCGAAGTGACCGACAAAGTGGTCGGCGAGTTTGAGCACATCGTCGCCGCGTTCGCGCAGCGGTGGAACGACGATCTCGACGACATTCAAGCGATAGAACAAGTCGGCGCGGAACCGTCCGGCGGCAACCTCGGCCGCCAGATCGCGGTTGGTAGCCGCGATCAGCCGCACATCGACACGCAGCGGTACGTGGCCGCCGAGCCGTTCAAAACGGTGCCCTTCAAGCACCCGCAGCAACTTGGCTTGCAATCCCACATCCATTTCGCCGATCTCGTCGAGCATCAGCGTGCCGCCATCGGCCACTTCGAACTTGCCCTTCTTTTGTTCGGTCGCCCCGGTGAAGGCGCCTTTCTCGTGCCCGAACAGTTCGCTTTCCAGCAGCGTCGGCGACAGTGCGGCGCAGTTCAAACAGATCAGCGGGCCGTCCTGCCGCGGGCTCGCTTGATGGATTGCCCCGGCGACCAGTTCTTTGCCAACGCCGGATTCACCCCGAATGAGTACGGTTGCATCGCTCGGCGCGACGCGGCGGATCGTCTCCTGGAGCCGCCGGATCGGTGGGCTGCTCCCGATGATTCGCACCGATTCATCGAGCCGTTGACGCAGTGCGTCGACCGTGCGGCGGCTGCGGTGAAGCGAGCGAACCAACCGGCCGTGCTGGCGGAGGTTCTCAACCGCTGCACCGAATACACCGGCTGCCGCCGTCGCCAGTTCCAGCTCGGCCGGCGTCAGCTCGCTCGCTTCGCCGGTATACAAATGCACGTAGCCAATGGGCGTTCTGGCCGCGGCAGGGGGTGTCGCAAGGGCATGCTTGGGCAGCACGATCGGCGCCAGGAGCGCGCTCTGTGCCGACCATTCCCCGCGGCTGTCGGCGGCCTGCAACTCACTATCGTCGACAAGATTGCGGACCAGGATCGGTTGGCCGCCCGACATCAGGGCGTCGACCATCGAAGCGGCGGGCCAACGATAGGAACGCTGTTCGGGAGCCAGGAATGTGATCAGCTTGGGCTGCTCGTCGGCTGAGCTGCGCAGGAACACACCGCCGAACACCTGCGGTACGGCTGCCGTCAGGGCTTCGAGCGTGAGCTCGGCAGCCTGTTCGACCGACGAGCAAGCGGCGACGCGGTAGGCGAGCCGAAACAGGGTGGGCCACGCGTCGGCGGTCGGCGTCCCGGTTTCGGCGCTGGGCCGCTGGGCGAGGTACCGGCTTTCGTGCAGCCGGTGGGTGATCTCCGACGAGGCGAAGCCCTGCAGCGTCAGTTGATCGTCGGTCGCTGCCGCGTCGCCGCTGGAGTGCGTCAGCGGCGGGCTGGCCAGGGCGTCGCTGATGCGCGTGACAAAAGTCAGCGTGCAGCCGGCGATCTCGATCTGGTCACCATCGGTCAGCGCTCGCGCGGCTCCGACCAGTGGCATGCCGCCGACACGTGTGCCGTTGCGGCTGCCAAGATCGCGCAGCCACCAGCGGCCGCCGTCCCAGCGCACTTCAGCATGTCGGCGACTGGCCTGGTGACTGCGGATGGCAATCGAGTTATTGGACGCGCGGCCGATGATCGCGGGCTGATTGGGCGCGAGGCGGAGCACATCAGACCAGCGTCCGCCGCGGCGAACCACGAGGAAGGCGCGCTGAGCCTGTGGGGGTCGATCTTCGGCGTCGGCAGTCAAGGGTGCGTTCACAGCGCGTCAGGAGGCTTATCAGGATTACTGTGGGTTGCAGGATCACCGCGGCAGAAAAGGGCTGCCCCACTGCGGCCACGTTTTCGCCGGTTTTACCGCAATTACCGCCTATGCGCGGTGACCTGATGCATTGTGCGGTGCAATCCTGGCGTGCGGCGGAACTTCTGTTGTAAGTGCCCTAGGGCGTAACTATTCTAGCTGAGTGAACCGACGCCGCTAAACCTAGGCGTTTTGAGTCTTGTCTGGCCATTGAAATCGTCTGCCCTCTCAACTGTCACCGGAGTTACCCCATGGGGTCGTCCGCCATGCTGCTTTGCCGCACTCACTGCTTTTCAATATCACGCCCTGGTCCCGTGCGCCGGTTCTCGTCCTTCCGCGGCTTCGCTCTGGTTGCCGCGGCGGTCTCGGCCGTTGTGTTGAGCGGATCGTCGGCCCAAGCACAGATCGGCGCGTTCCAACAGCGCGCCGTCGGGGGTGTGATGGTCGACGCACAAGGGCTGCTGCGGTCGGCAACCGTTGACCAGCGGCAAGAGTCGCTCAAGCTGCTGCGCGAGGCGGTGGCGCAGCCGGTCGGCGACATCGCTGCTCCGGCAGAACTGCGGATGATTTCGCTGGCGAAGTTGCAGCGTGCGATGGAAGCTGCCGCCGCGGACGGTCAGCCGCTGAGCGATGAGATTCGTTACCTGGCCGGTTTGCAGCGTGTGCAGTACGTCTTCGTCTATCCGGAACAACAAGACATCGTGCTGGCCGGTCCGGCCGAACCGTGGGTCGTCCGTGACGATGCTGCCGTGGTCGGCGTTCGCTCGGGTCGCCCGGTGCTGCAGCTCGACGATTTGGTCGTGGCGCTGCGCAGCGTTGAGCCCGCCCGTACCGAAGGCATCTCCTGCTCGATCGAGCCGACCGCCGAAGGTCGCCAGCGGCTGCAGAACCTGCTCAAGCGAGTCAACCTGCGTCCGGGGCAGAACCCCGCTTCGCTCGAGCCAGCGATGCGTGAAGCGTTTGGCCCGCAGGTGATCAAGCTCAGCGGCGTGCCCGCTACCAGCCACTACGCTCGCACGATGGTCGCTGCTGATTACCAAATGAAACGGCTGGCGATGGCGTTGGAAGACGCGCCGGTGACTGGGTTGCCGAGCTACTTGGATCTGTCGAAATCGCAGCGGCATTCGGCCCAGTCCAACCCGCGGTGGTGGATGGCCTGCAACTACGACGCGCTGTCGCACAGCGATGACAAGCTCGCCTGGCGAATCAGTGGCCAGGGTATCAAGACGCTGACCGAAACCGATTTGATCCTCGCTGACGGTCAGGCGGCTCGCGCCGGCCAAGTCGACCGGGTGGCAGCCAAATGGGCCGAAACCATGACCGAGCAATTTGAGGCTCTGGCGCAGCGGCAGGCGGTGTTCGGGGAACTCCGCAATTGCTTCGACCTGAGTGTGATCGCGACGCTGATCGTGCAAGAACAACTCGCCCAGCGGGCCCAGTGCGATCTGTCGCACCTGATGGGCAGCAGCGGCCAGATTGAACTTGAGACGCTCGCAGTGCCGCGGATGGTTGAACCGCAGTGCAGCTTTGTGCGTGGCAACAGCGGCTGGACAGTCACCGCCTCCGGTGGAGTTGACGTCAACGCCTTTGAAGTCGTCGAAACGCAGCAGCTGGATGCGTCACTGACTCAGGTTCGTCAAACCGCGGCAGCAGACGCAGCGTCGGCGTCGTGGTGGTGGAACGGTTGAGCTCGGATGAGTTGCAGCGAATGTGCTAACCGTCTCGAAAAAAATCGAAAAAATTTTTTTTGACCTGCGGCGGGGCCAGTTGGCTCCGCCGCTGCCCTTTAACAAGAGCTGTAAAGCTCTGCAACTAGGCTTGCAATCCAGCGCGTGGTGCTGGCGATGTGCTGCACAGCTCGCTGGATTGAGCCCTAGATTTGAGCTAACGGGAGGCAGAGTCCCATTAGCCCCCTTGACAGTTTCGTCGTTCTTACCGGCTTATTCGGCAGAGCAGCCCTGCGTGCTGCAAACGGTTTAACCGCCTGCCCTTGCCTGGCTCCGATTGTCAGGCGTAACAGGGCTTTAAGCACGGTGGGGACGATGAATATTTTCTTGACTAACCGTTGGGATCGCTGATAATCCTTCCGTGTAGGTTTGGCAGGAGCCGTCCCCATTATTGGATAATTTCGCGGCGACCCGGATGAAGCTGACGAATATTTGATCATCTAGGCGAACCACTTGGTCTGACCGGTGGGCTGACCGCGATGGGGCTCCCGATTCTTCAGCACACGCTGCTGGAGTTGCTTTCCCACGCTTGAGAGCATTTGCTCGCTACCGTTACGCACAAGTATCGCCGCATGTGATAGCGGCAAAACACGCTATCGCCAGGAGAAAACGAGAACCTATGAGCGCCTGTAAGAACGTCTTTGAAGCCATCCTCCGTTATGGTCATGACGAAGATTTCGTTCCGCATGAAGACAGTGAGTTTCTGCCGACCGATGCGCCGGCTGGCAGCCCCGAAAAGATCGAAGTCCTGCGCCGCCGAGTTGAACTGGGTCAACCGTTGTGGCACACCACCGACCGCGTTGACTACAGCGGTTTGACCGGCGCGATCCGCCCCCGCGAGTAATCGCCCCCCACCGGCGCAGTATCAGCGATTCAAACCCGAAACCCCACGCCCCGCGCCGACAGCATTCAAATGACGACCCAGACCGCCTCGCCAGCAGCGAGGCGGTTTTTTTATGGCTGTATCGGTTGGATCCCGAAGTTGAAGCGGTTTAGAAGTCCGACGCGTCCGCTGGTGCTGGGATGGCGTAGGCCGGCCGGATACCGCTGAGGATCATCACTCCAGCGCCCAGCAGCACCAGCGAGACGCCCAGCAGCAGGCCGCAGGCAGCGCGGCGACCATAGCGGTTTTGCACCGCCGAGACGGTGCGGAGCTCATAAAAGAAAGGCGAAAACGCTAACGCGTTCCAACTCATGAAGCTGGCCATCACAATCGCCAGCCCGCCCACCAACCATTCTGCCTGTATGTGCATCGTGCTGCTCTCGACCGCGCGTGGCGAATCTGCTCTTGAGGTCGCGGATTAACCTTCGTTCTGCCGGCTGCGGCGTCGCAATGCGCGAATCTGGCTGCGTGCTGATTCCAGATCGGGGCAGATTTCTAAGGCTCGTTCCAAGGCTTCAATGGCTTCAGCATAATCACCGGCGGCGATCCGGCAGCGCGCCAGTCCGAGCCAGGCGGGATAGTGGTAGCGGCAATGCCACAGGCAACTGCAGTAGGCAGCCTCGGCCGCGTCGAGGTCTTCCAGCCCCTGCCAACAGACCGCCAATTGGTGATGGACTTCGGCATAGCAGGGAGCTTGATCTGCCAGGATCAACGTCGGGGCCAGCGCCGCCGCATGTTCACCGCCATCATTCAGGTGCATCACCTGCAGTAGCCGCTGGTGGTGCAGCGGAGCGGCATCGCGCATCAACAGCGCTCGAAACGAATCGTCGGCAGCCATCCGCACGCCGCGGTCAGGATCCGATAATGCTCGGCCCAGTGGCTCGATCGCCGCGTGGTCACCCAGCATGCCGAGTGCAATGGCCGCCGCTCGCCGCATTTCTGTGTCGCCTCGGGCAAGAATCGCCAGTAGGCTACTGTTCCAGTAATATCGATTCACTGCGGCGGCATACCGGGGAGCATTCCCGTCGCTGAGATAGCGGCGATAAGCGGCCACCAAGCGGGTGCTGCGTGCGGATGGAATCATCACAGTTGAAAGCGTCCGTTGATTACTAAGACTTGCGAGCTGACCACCGTGCCAGTTCGGGAAGCATCCTATGCAGCAAAACCTCGCGGGCAAGCGTTTTTTTGAGCCGAAATGCTAACCACTGTAACTCCGAGTCTAGTTGTCCCCCCTCCTACGGACAAGCGATCTGCGGGGCCCCGAATTGACGCCCGCCCCCCACTTCTCAGCGGCTCTCCTGGTCACCTGGGCAACCATGGTTGCAGCCGATTTCACCAGCACCTGAGGCGGATTGCAGGTCGTTGTCACGGGCGGCGCGAAGCCGGGATGCTGGTGGCAGCACTGCTTGTCATCATTATTGGTGGGGTGGAGGCCGCTGCCCAGCACCCGGATGGGCGAGCGGCTGCGGCGCGGGCTGGACGAGGCGGCGAAGCGGCACGGCTA
>CALELC010000606.1 GCA_937904535.1 uncultured Planctomycetaceae bacterium | reverse complement strand
GCCAACCCAGAAGCTGTTCGGTTATGTCGTCGATCGCACCGGTTCGTATGACATCAACGTGGCGATTCTCGGCTGGGCTCCACTGGTCGGCCTGCTGGTGTTTTTGATCCTCTGGCCGCGACACACAGCGGAGGAAAGCTCGCCGGCACCTAACCAATCTTAAAAATCGTGTGCGGCAGAGGATGTCGATCGTGCGATAACCGTTACCACTGCCTTGCATCGTGTAGCCCGTTTTGTTCGAGAGGATCAGAATCACGTGGCCGATTTTGCTGATGGGGAAGTGCTGCAGACGCTGGCTGAGTTGATCGCCATCAACAGCGTCAACCCGAGCTACGAGGGCGGCGTCGCCGAGGCCGCACTAGCGGAATACATCGAAGCGTTCTTCGCCGCCCGTGGGATCGAGACCTGGCGGCAAGAAGTCGAGCCGCAGCGGTTCAATGTCATCGCGCGACTACCTGGAGCCGATCCGCAGCGGCGCGTGATTTTCGAAGCTCACATGGACACGGTCTCGGTCCAAGGCATGACCATTCCACCCTGGACGCCGACCATTCGCGACGGGCGAATCTATGGCCGTGGCGCCTGTGATACCAAAGCCGGGATGGCAGCCATGATGCACGCTCTGGCGTCGCTGCACGCCACAGGGCAGCAGCCGCCCTGCGAGATCTGGTTCGCCGCCACGATTGACGAAGAGTACTCGTACCGCGGCGTTACCGAACTTTGCAAAGGCCTCACGGGCGACGCGGCGATCGTCGCTGAACCGACCGACCTGCGGGCCGTGATCGCCAGCAAGGGCGTGGTGCGATGGCAAATCGAAACCATCGGCCGTTCCGCTCATTCGTCCAAACCCCATCTGGGCGTCAACGCGATCGAGCACATGGCGCAGGTGATCCGAGCGCTGCAGCAAGACGCCGCCGAACTGGCCAAGCACTCACACCCGCTGCTCGGCCCTGCCACCTGCAACGTCGGCGTGATTCAGGGCGGCCGGCAGGTCAACTTTGTGCCCGACCGCTGCTGCATCGAAGTCGACCGGCGACTGCTGCCAGGAGAGGACGCCGACACGGTGCTGGCACATTACCAGCGACTGCTCGACAGCTTAGCCGCCACCGATCCTCGCATGCAGATTCAGATGCACCGGCCGATGCTTACCGACCTGCCGCTGCAAACCGATGCACAAGCTGCCGTGGTTCAGCAGATCGGCACCATTCTGTCATCGCACCAGCTCGATGCGACGCCCATGGGTGTCCCTTTTGGAAGCGACGCCAGCAAATTGGCGGCGATTGGGATCCCCAGTATTATTTTGGGGCCCGGCAGCATCGACCAAGCACACGCGGCGGTCGAGTACATTGACTGCGATCAAGTCGAACAGGCCGCACGGATCTATCGGCAGTTCATGCGTGATTTTCATCCCGACGTGACTGCGGAGCGTTCCTCTGCCTCAGGGACACACCGGATCAATGCTAACTCGTGATCAAGGGACCAACATGACTCTGCCATCGTCCGCCCTGACCGCTGCCCCCTCACCTGCCCTGCCCGCCTGGTCTCGCCGGCGGTTTCTCCAAGCCGCCGCTGTCACGGCCAGCGGCAGCGTGCTTGCCCACGGCGTTTCTGCTCAGCCGCCTCAGCCAAAAACGGGCTGGATCGACGCCCACGTTCATGTATGGACTCCTGACACCGAGCGGTACCGCTTGGCCTCGGGATTTCAAACAGCCGATATGCAGCCACCGAGTTTCACCGACGAGGAATTGCTCGCCCACTGTCAGCCCGAAGGGGTCGACCGGGTCGTGCTGATTCAGATGGTGTTCTATGGGGTCGACAATCGCTACATGCTCGACGTGATCGCAGCGCGTCCTCAAACGTTCGTCGGCGTCGGCATCGTTGATCCGTATGCCGAGGGCGTGGCCCAGACGCTGAAGGATCTGGTCCGGCAAGGCGTTCGCGGGCTGCGAATCCATCCGGCTGACGGCGAGGCGAAAGGCTGGACCAACAATGAGGCGATGCTGAATCTATGGCGGACGGCGCGGGATCAAGGCGTCGCAATCTGCCCGCTGATCAACCCCGTCGATTTGCCATACGTCGATGCAATGTGCGCGAAGCTGCCTGGCTTGACGGTGGTCGTCGACCATTTCGCGCGGATCGGCATTGATGGCAACGTCACTGAACCGCAGCTTGAGGCACTCTGCAAGCTGGCCCGTTATCCCAACGTGTACGTGAAGACTTCGGCCTTCTATGCCTTGGGCCAGCGGCGTGCACCGCACCTCGATCTGGCTCCCCTGATCCGCCGAGTGCTCGATGCCTTTGGGCCGCAGCGGCTGATGTGGGGCAGCGATTGTCCTTACCAAGTTCAGGAAGGACATACTTATCAGGATTCGATTGCACTGATTCGCGATCGGCTCGATTTCCTCTCCACCGGTGATCGTGAAACGATCTTGAGGGGCACGGCCGAGTCGGTATTTTTTGCAGCCCGCTAATCCGTTTTCAACCAACAGCCCCCGTTCGGCGCGGAGCGCGCCGAGTGACCGTCAGGAGCGCCACGGTGAATCGTTTTGAATCCGCCGCCATGCCCGAGGCAGCAGCCCCGGGACGACTGACCGTGCAGCAGATCAAGGACGCCCAAGCAGCGATTGCCGGTCACGTTCACCGCACGCCACTGATCCGCTCCGAGACTTTTTCCAAGGAGCTCGGAGCGAATGTGTATTTCAAATGCGAGTGCATGCAGAAAACCGGGTCGTTTAAGCCACGTGGGGCATTTTACAAACTGCTTTCGTTAACCCCGGAGCAGCGTGCCTGCGGCGTGATCGGGGTCAGCGGTGGGAACCACGCCCAGGGCGTTGCCTATGCAGCGGCGAAGCTCGGAGTGCCGGCAACGATCTGCATGCCCGCGACCACCCCCGCCAATTACCTGGATGCCACGCGCGGCTACGGCGCTCAGATCGTACTGGCCGAGAACATTCAATCCGCCTTCGCCACCGCCAAAGAGTTAGCGGAAAAGGGGCTCGTGCCGGTGCACCCGTTTGATGATCCGTGGATCGCTGCTGGCCAGGGAACGATCGCTCTGGAGATCCTGGAGGACTTACCCGAATCCTCACGGATTTACATCAGCATCGGCGGCGGAGGCTTGATCGCGGGAATGGCAACCGTGCTCCGGGCAGCCCGGCCCGAGATGCAGATCATCGGCGTCGAGACCAACGGAGCCGACGTGATGGCCCGCAGCCTGGCCGCTGGAGAACTGGTCGACATGCCGGCCATCACCTCGATCGCTCGCACCCTCGGATCGCCACGGGCATCCGAGTTCACGCTCGAGCATGTTCAGCGATTGGTCGACGAAGTGGTCGTGGTCGAAGATGACGAAACGGTCGACGCGCTGCAGGCAATTCTCGAGCGTACCAAGGTGCTGAGTGAGCCCGCGGCGGCCTGCTGTTTGGCCGCTGCACGGCGGCAGCGCGATCAATTGAGTCCTGACGATTCGGTCGTCATCTTGTTGTGTGGTGGCAACGTCGCCGTCAGCGATCTGTGCCAGTGGGTATCGCAGCGTTCGGCGGACAATTAGCAAACTGCCCCGCCCTGCTCTGTTTGGCGAGACAACCGTTAGCGTGGTGGATTAGAAATTTTCTCAAAAGATTTCTCGTTCTGAATCCGCCCAGCGCCGGCCAGCGAATTACACCTTTGAGATCTCGAGTTGTGTTTGCTGCCGGCCCTTGCTGCTACTGTTCTCTCTCAACCCTACAGTCCCATTCAGAGACTTGATGATGAAACTCGCACTCACTGCTTTCGCTGCCTTAGCCGCGTTGACACTGACTCTGGCCCCACCGACCATCGCTCAGGAAACCGCCAAGTCTGCTCCCAAAGACATTGTGGCGACCGCAATTGGCGCAGGCGACTTTAAGACGCTGGTCGCTGCTGTCAAACAAGCCGGACTGGTAGAAACCCTGCAAGGCGACGGGCCGTTTACCGTCTTTGCGCCAACCGATGAAGCCTTCGCCAAGCTGCCTGAAGGCACCATTACCTCGCTGCTGAAACCGGAGAACAAAGACAAGTTAAAGGCGATCTTGACTTATCATGTTGTTCCCGGAAAGGTGCTGGCCAAAGACGTCACGAAGCTCACCGAGGCCAAGACCGTTCAGGGCTCTTCTGCTAAGATTAAGGTCGACGCTGACAAAGTATGGGTCGGCGACGCTCAGGTCGTGAAGACCGACATCCAGTGCAGCAACGGCGTGATCCATGTGATTGACAAGGTTCTTATGCCTAAGTAACGTGACCCGCTGCCTGCAGGGCCTCCCGTTGGGGAGGCCCTTTTTTTGCGCCGCTCGGTTCCGCAAGAAAGCTCTGGTGGCGGAAAGCATTCTCCAACGCATCGCTGCGGGTGACGCCACAGCGGTGGATGATTGTCTGCGGCAGTACCGCGGCCTGGTTTGGTCGCTGGCTCGACGTTTTTCAACCGATCCCTCCGAGCTTGAAGACGCTCTGCAGGAGGTCTTTATCGATCTCTGGCGATGTGCGGAACGATATGATGAAACCGCTGGATCGGAGCCGACATTCGTTACGACCGTCGCACGGCGACGCCTGATCGACCGCAATCGCAAACGCAGCCGCCGGATCGAAACCTCATCGATGGCCATGGAGGATGTGCGTGCTGAAGCAAGTGCCAATCATTCTCTGGAGCTTGCCGAAGAGGCAGCTCAAGCTCAATTAGCACTTCAACAATTGCGGGCTGAGGAACGACAGGTATTAGAGTTGTCGATTTATCAGGGGCTCTCCCAAAGCAAAATTGCTGAAGCCACGCAAATGCCTCTGGGGAGCGTCAAAACCCATACTCGTCGCGGTCTGGTGCGACTGCGGGAAATGCTCAGCGACCCAACTGCCTCGGCCAACTCTCGGAACACCCGGTAGGAACTAGTAATGCCAGAACCGCATGAGTTTCTTGCGACGCTGCTTCAACGTGGCCACCAAGCCTTTGCCGCGATGGCGACGGTGGAGTTTTTGGCCGCGCGTCCTGCCGCCGCCGCTCACCTCGGCGCCGACCCGACAGCAGTCTGGAGAGAGTGGTTCACTGAACGAGTGGAAGAATTGTCGGTCGCCGTTGCCGCTGCAAAGTCAGAAATCTTCGTCCAACAAGTCAGCTGGGCGGTCGCCCTGTTGGCGGCCCGTGGCGTTGCCATGACAGATTTAGAAGCCGCACTAGAATGCTTTCGTGAGGTGCTCCAGCGTGAGTTGCCCGCTGCCATGCGCGGCGCGGTGGATGAATATATCTGCGACGCTTTCGCAGCGTTGGACGCCGCAGGTGGGTCCCAAGACGAACCGCTCACCGCCGATACAGACGCAGGCAAACTTGCGGCCACTTACCTCTTAAAGTTGCTGCAGGGTGACCGTCGCGAAGCGGTTTCGCTCATTCACGACACGGCAGCCAAGGGCTGGCGAGTGGCTGACCTGTATGCCCAGATTCTGATTCCCGCGCAGCGTGAAGTCGGTCGGATGTGGGCAAGCGATGAGATCAATGTGGCGGAAGAACACCTTGCCACCTCGACCACGAAGATGCTCATGTCGCAGTTGTGCGGCCGGGCCGAGGCACGAAGTTTGAATCAAAAGGTTGTCGTGGCTGCGACCGTTCCTCGGGACCAACACGATGTCGGCCTACAGATGGTCACCGAGTTTTTTGACATGGATGGTTGGCGGACGGTGCCGCTGGGAGCCAACGTACCGACGCCCGATCTGTTGCAAGCAATCGAAGCTTTTCAGGCCGATTTGCTGTTGCTCTCCGCATCGCTGAATAAACACCTGCTGGCGGTTCGCGATACGATTCTCGCGATCCGTCAGTATCCTGCGACGCAACACGTCAAGATCCTCGTCGGTGGCTCCGCCTTCACCGGCGTAGCCGATTTAGCCGAGCGGTTTGGTGCCGATGGCTACGCGGCTACCGCTGGCGAAGCGGTGCAAATCGGCAAGGGGTTGGTTGGCTTGAAGACTGGTGCTGACATGTCTCAATCACCAGCCGATAGTCGCTGAGAGCGGGAACCGAGCGTTCGCTGCGGCACAGCGATTTGTTCAGCACGGCTAGACTAGTAAGCAGCTCGCCATGAGTCATGGGATAGAACCTTTCGTCCCGCAGGGATTCAAGCCATTAGCCGGCGGTCGAGCGCAGCGAACACCGCCG
>CALELC010000605.1 GCA_937904535.1 uncultured Planctomycetaceae bacterium | reverse complement strand
TCAGTCTCGTACGGGGGCCGTCGGAACCTATTGGACGGCACTGATCGGCGGTGAACTCGCACACGCCGACACGGGAGCGTTGGCCTCCGAAGGGGCGGACCTCGCAGAGCAGTTTCCTGAACCGCGACTGACGGCAAAGGATCTCAAACGCCTCGCCGATCCGGAAATCTCGCACCGTGTCACGATGACATTGGATGACTTGGTGGCGTGGTCAGAAGAGTGTCATTTGGCCGCGGCAGACACGTCGGAACGTGAGCAACTCGGAGATGCCCTGACGGCCGACGATCGACGCGACTGTATGGCCCAGGCACTACGCAGGATCGACGAAACTAGCGGGCTTCCAGACGGCTGGAACACTCAGTCACTCGATCAACTTCGTGGCGAATTGAGTAGCATTGAGAGGGCGGTGTCACTGGGGCTTCCCACAGTGGTCAAGGCAATCATCGTCACGGAGCAGTTCCACGAGGCGGTCCTGGCGGTATTCCAAGTGTTGCTATGGTGGGGCACACAACATTCGAGCAAGCCGCTTGATGACCTGCTCTATGAGCAATCCGTTCGGCAGGCGACAGATCGCTGCCGCGAAACCGCGCTTTGGCTGCGACAGTTCCGCGAATCTTGTGATCAGCCGGAGATCCGGGACGCGATCAACGGATTCGCGAGTTTCGCATACGCCATCGACCGCGCGACGTCGCCAACTCTCGTCGTTGATGAAATCCGACACCGACACCACCAGGTTCAATCCGGGAAAGTCGATGGGGGTGTTCCAAAGCGGGATTGGGTTTCCTGCGACAACGGGAAAGTCCTTCGCCCATCCCCACGTTTTCAACGCAAGGAACCACCGTCTGCTGCCGTTGGTATGACATTGACGCATCCTTACCGACTGGAACCCTTCATCTACATGCTTCGCGAGAACGAAGTGCTTCCTCGCCCCAAACAGGAGGCGAACTGACATCTCATGGAAAAGAGCCAGCGCCTCCTCGATCTGTATCTACCACCCTCGGAAGGATTCATCCTGGAATCTTTCCTGGCGACGACGTACCAGGTCGATTTCGAATTCTTCGAGGAGGAACTGTTGGCGGCAGCTCTGGGAGTTCGGTCGCCGATCAGCCGCATGCGGGCGTTTCGCTCAGAGTTGGAACGCCGGCTCCAGACCACCGACGTATCCGTCTTGTACGACCTGCGCGGGTGCGAACGTTTGGCAAGGCTCTCGCCACGCATTGATCCCATCCCGATCATAGGCCGCAAGCTCCATTCAAAAATCAGCTTGCTGATGTGGGTGCGACACAACCCAGATGGGGATGTCGCAGATCGCTTGATGCGGTTGATTGTCGGATCGGCGAACCTCACGCGGCAAGGATTTCGCGAGAACTATGAATGCATTACCCCCGTGGACTACGGCGGTCGACACCGATCTCCACGGACTTTGCTGAGTTCGGCCATCGAACTCTTGCGCCAAATCGCTGCCGAGTCCGACAGCCCGCAGCTAAAACGGCAGATCGACTCATTCCAGCAAAGAAGTTCGTCTTTGCCAGAGGGCGAAACTGCGGATGACGATCCCAGGGACCTGGTGATCGCAAACGAAGTGCTGCCGCGAATGGAGTTACGGTGGGCCGAACTATCGGACTCGGCACCGGAAGAACTAACATTGGTGTCACCCTTCTGGCCCGAAGGTGTGACCGCTGCTGACGCGATCCGTGATGTAATTGGTCGATTCAAGTCTCCGCCAACGATCGAGCTTGTTTGCCGAGGCGCGGCAAGTGCCACGGGAAATGGGTGGGTTCCTGAGTTTGATGCCGATGTCGCAACTGGCCTAAAGAACAAGATCGACGCCCGACTGTTCCTCAGGGCCGCGTTGCCAGATGCGGGGATGCAGACATTGTCGAAAATCGGGACGCCGATGACGAAACGGAAGAGCATGAAATCGGCAAGACTGTCGCAGCGGCGAAGTCAGGAAACGGTCCAGTCCAGCGTACATTGCATGCCAAGATGATCATCTTGGATGGGGGGGTGGGATGCGTCTTATACGCGGGCTCATCTAACTGCACTCGCCGTGGTCTGGGATTAGGCGGTCCAACAAACTGGGAAGCAGGCTTCATTTATCGGTTGACACCGAAGCACCGCCGGCAGCTTGAACCGCTCCTGGCTTTCGCGGGGCCGGCGACCGAGGTTCTTCCCGATCAACCGCCCAAGACTGAAATGCCCACCGGGGAAGAAGAACCTGCCGTTCCATGGTTCCTTTCAGAAGTGACAGCAGTGGGCACCGAAGTAACGGTCAGCTTCCGGGAAGGTGTCCCGATCCCAGGCGACTTGATCGTCCTCATGGAAGTGCCATCGGGAGTTGGCGACAGCATCTACTGGGTTCTCTACCGCCACGCGCCTCAGTCGGAGCTTGCACGGAAGATCGTCAAGGAACTCGCCGCGTGTCCGAGATGTGACAGAGATCTGGTCGATTTGCCGGCCGAGGAATCAACTGGCCCGATCGTTCCTCGCGTGTTCGTTGAAGTGCGCTGGGAAGGGAAACACTCCATGTTTCCAGTTCGATTCGACGATAAGGCAACACTTCCGCTGCTGTTGGTAGGGCGAAAGCCCACCGAGGGCGAGCTGATCGATTATTTTCTCTTCGGTCGCGAACCAAGGGATGATGGAGGTGACGGTGTCGACCCCGGAGACGGCGTGCCGGGTTGGAAACCGGACGGCCCGATCGACACGCGGCGAATACTCGCCTACTTCATTCGTCGATTCGTGCAGGCGATACCGGGTATTGAAGCCGAGCTTCAACAGGCCAGCTATTCACAAACGGCGCTGGATGCCGCACTGCGTGGTCCAACAAGCCCACAAGAACTTGCTGAGCGTGCCTTCGCCAGTCTCAGCCGACCGTCGATGCCCGACGAACCGGAAAAGACTCCGACAGCCATCGGTTTTCAGCTTACTGAGATTCTCGCCGCCTTGCTGCGCAGTCAAGCCAAGCTCGAAGACGAAACACTTCGAGCCTGCTTCACTCCCGTCATTGGCCGCTGCCGTGAACTGATCGGGCAACTAGACGAAGCCCATCCCGAACTCTGTGATGGACCATTTCGCGCCTATCGGGATCGTTTTGTTGGGAGCATGCCATGAAACTGTCCCCAAACATCGACCTCGGCAGGTCACTCCGGCAAGTCTTTGGTAATGACCCTGAATCAGAGAGGCAGGGCGAACACGATCAGGCGAGACAAGAGGCGACCACCATTGCAGTTCTCAATAGGTTCGTCGCTCGTAACGCCGGCCAACGTCGAGAAGTGACGATTCTTGCTGATGAGGTGGGTCTCGGAAAAACTTATGTCGCTCTGGCTGCAGCCGTGTCTCTGCTCGATGCCATCCGTAATGGTGATTCACCTGAAGGCCTCCCTTCGAACAAGCCCGTCGTTTTGGTGCTGACGCCTACCAATGACGCGCTTTTCAATAAATGGATGCGCGAAGCCGAAGCCTTTAAGACTGACTGCGCGCGTACCGAAGATGCGTTGGATTGGCTTGAGATCCGTAGTCCGATTCCGGGCCAGAACAAGTCCGGGAACATGGTGGATCTTGCGCTTCAGATGCGAGATGCCACCAGAGGTCGGCCGATGCTCTTGATCGCCAAACACGGTGTACTTGGAGCGGCACTGAACAACCGCGACTGGTGGCGACGGCGGGCACTTGCGGCAGTGTTTGAGTTTTGCAAGGTCCGTCCCGACGACCGGAGATGGTGGTGCAAGCGAATTCTAGGGACCTGCGCGAAGGTAAACGTTGCAGAACT
>CALELC010000604.1 GCA_937904535.1 uncultured Planctomycetaceae bacterium | reverse complement strand
CCACTGAGTCTGAAGCTCCGCTAGACCATTGCCCGCCGACAGCCCAGGCGTTACAATCTCGCCTCCCGCTTGCGGAGATGACGTGGACCGATTGTCCTTGCTGGTCGATCGGGTGCCAATGTATTGTCCGCTCACCCGAACTCAAAAATCTGAATCCAGTCCCGCAAACGTGAGATTCTCGCCATGAAAGTTGTCAGCAGTATCGGTTCTCTCAAGCACCGGCACCCCGACTGCCAAGTCGTCCGCCGTCGCGGCCGGATCTACGTGATCTGCAAGAGCAATCCGAAGTTGAAGGTTCGCCAAGGCAACGCCAAGAGCAAGCGAACCCGTCGCTAACGGGTCTTTCCGGAGGCGATCGGCGGAACGACCGCTCACGGTTCACCCGGCGGATCCTCTCCGCAGGCAGTCATCGACGCCGCATTGAGGGCATCCGCCACTGGCGCAAGTCCCTTTCGCCGATTGCCTGAGCACGCCAGGCGGCTCCGCGGGGCATTATGCAAACCGACGTCATTCGCGTCCGCGGCTGCCGAGTCCACAACCTGAAGAATATCGATCTGGATATTCCTCGGAACCAGTTGGTGGTGTTCTGTGGACTCTCGGGCAGCGGCAAAACCAGCTTTGCCCTCGATACGCTCTACGCCGAGGGCCAGCGTCGCTACATCGAAAGCTTTTCGGCGTACACGCGGCAATTCTTGCAGCGGCTCGACAAGCCGGATTGCGATCTGATCGAAGGCATTCCGCCAGCCATCGCCGTGACTCGCGCCGGAGCCTGGCGAACCAGTCGCAGCACGGTCGGCACAGCAACGGAAATCGCTGACCATCTGCGTTTGCTGTTTGCGAAAATCGCTTCCCTGCGCTGCCACATCTGCGGCCGAGAAGTGAAGAGCTACGATGCTGGCTCGATCACGGCAGAGATTCAACGGTTGCCGCGCACGGCACGGTTGATGATCGGCTTCGATGTGCACCTTCCCGACCGCCAACAAGCCAGCGAGATCCTGTTGGGGCTGCAACAGGAAGGCTACCAGCGGCTGATCGTTGGCGACCGTCAGTTTCACCTTTCCGATTCCGACCGCAGTGAACTAGCACAAGCGGTCGGTAAAACGGGCGTTGATGCGATCGTTGTGGTCGACCGGCTGACCGGCGAGAGCGACCGGGCCCGAATCACCGAATCGCTGGAAACGGCGCTCAGCGAAGGTTACGGCAAAGCGATCGTGCTGCTCGATCCCGCGAGCGTCGAAAATCAAGCAGCCGCACCAACCGAGCAGGCGGACTGGGTGACTGTCTCCCCACGGATCGCAATCGATTCACGCGTCTGGATTCAAGCCGCTTTTAGCCAGCAGCGTCGCTGCGATCACTGCGGGATCGAGTTTCCCGAACCTTCGCAACGGCTGTTCAACTTCAACCAACCGCTCGGAGCCTGCCCGCTGTGCGAAGGTTTCGGCGACGTCGTTGAGGTGGACATGGACTTGGTCGTTCCCGATCCAGAGTTATCGCTACGGGAAGGCGCAATCGCTCCTTGGCGAACGCCCGCCTACAGTCATGAACTCGATGAACTGCTGGCCCTGGCGAGCGATTATGACCTGCCGGTTGATGTGCCGTTCAAATCGCTCAAGAAGAAGCACCTGAAGTTGATTCAGGAAGGTGTGCCGCAGCGGAAGTTTGGCGGGCTAAACGGGTTTTTCGCCTGGCTGGACCGCAAAAAGTACAAGATGCACATCCGCGTGTTCTTGTCGCGCTATCGGAGCTACCGCCGTTGCCCACAATGCCATGGACAGCGGCTCAAACCCGAAGCGTTGGCCTACCGTATCGACGGCAAGAACATGGCCGAGTTGTCGGCGCTCCGCGGCGAAGAAGCGGCAAAGTTTTTCGCGAACTTGCAACTCGACGCCCACCAGCAACAGATCGCCCGTGAACCGCTGGAGCAGATTTGCCACCGGCTTCGCTACCTCAGCGAAGTCGGCCTGTCGTACCTGCAGATCGACCGCACGTTGCGAACGCTCTCGGGCGGCGAGACGCAGCGTGTGACGCTGACGGGCGCGCTGGGCAGTGCGCTGGTCAACATGCTTTACGTGCTCGATGAGCCGACGGCAGGGCTCCACCCGCACGACGTTGACCGGCTCCGCGATGCGATTCTGGCGCTGCGTGACCGTGGCAATACGGTAGTCGTGGTCGAGCACGAAGAGACGTTGATCCGGGCAGCCGATCGGTTGGTTGAGATCGGCCCAGGGGCCGGCGAGTCAGGCGGACGAGTCGTCTACGAAGGTGACCTGCCGGGGATGCTCGCCAGCGAACAGAGCGTGACCGGTGATTTCCTGGCGGGTCGCCGCGGCGGCAGTTTGATCGGCCGCACCCCGCGGCAACCGCGTGGATTTCTGACCCTGCAGGGCGCCAGCGGCAATAACTTAAAGCACATCGATGTCGCGTTCCCGCTTGGGGTGCTCTGCCTGGTGACCGGCGTGTCGGGCAGCGGCAAGAGCTCCCTCGTACACGACACGCTCTACGGAGCCATCCAGCGGCGACTCAATCAGCCCTGCGAAGCGCCGCTGCCGCACACCGGCGTGCTGGGGATGAGCGGTATTCGCAACTGCGAAATCATTGACCAGTCGCCGATCAGCCGCAGCCCCCGCAGCAATCCGGTGACTTACGTGAAAGCGTTTGACGCGATCCGGACCGTGTTCAGCGAGAGCGTCGAAGCGCGGACACGCAATTTTGGCCCCGGCCACTTCAGCTTCAACAATGAACTGGGGCGGTGCGCGACCTGTGAAGGGGACGGCCAACTGCACGTCGACATGCAGTTCCTCGCTGATGTGGCGATGCAGTGTCCGAGCTGCCGCGGGACGCGTTACCGCGACGAGATCCTGCAAGTTCACTACCGCGATCGCTCGATCGCCGACGTGTTGGCAATGACCGTACGAACCGCGTACGCCTTTTTCCGGGGCCACGATAAGGTTCGTGAGCGGTTGCAGCGGTTGCTCGACGTCGGGCTCGATTACTTGCCACTGGGCCAGGCAGCGACAACGCTCTCCAGCGGCGAAGCCCAGCGGCTAAAACTAGCCGCGTTCCTCAGCGCCAGTTCGCGCAAACCGACGTTGTTCATCCTCGATGAGCCGACGACCGGCCTGCATTTCGCCGACATCGTGCGTCTGTACGACTGCTTCGATGCGCTCATCGCTGACGGTCATTCGCTGATTGTCGTCGAGCACAACCTGCAACTGATCCAGGCCGCCGACTACATCATCGATTTAGGACCAGGTGCGGCAGACGCTGGCGGGCAGGTCGTGGCGGCGGGCACGCCGGCAGAAGTTGCCGAAGTAGCGAACTCCAAGACCGGCGCAGCACTCGCGGCGCTGCAGAACACACGATCGCACGCAGCCGACTGCCCCCACACAGCCGACTAAACGGCGGTGGTAGCTGCTTGCCCAGCTCCCGCGCGGCGCTCCAGCCGCCGTGCGACGAGACTCAGACCCGCTGTCGCCATCAGCAGCAACACGGTACCGCCAGCGGTCGCTGCCCCCAGTCCGACCATCCGCCGGCTGACCAGATGCGAATCCCACTGGGCCTGCAACCAGCGGCGATCCTTGGCAGTAAAACGCAGCTCGGCAGCCGCTTCATATAGCACTTCACCGCCCGAATAGACTTCACCTTCATAGTAGTGGTCGTCGGCCTGTCGTTCGGCGATCCAATCGTCCTCCAGCGGAATCACCTGCGGCGCCTCGGGCGAGTCGAACAGCGTTTCCAGATAAGTCTCCGCGGCAGCACGCAACTGAATGGCCAATGCTCGACGACTCAGTTCCGCCGTACTCGACGGCGGCGAACTGACCGGCCAGCGGTGGATTTTCTCATCCAGTTCGGGGCCAGCATCGATCCATGCCGGCCGATCCGCCGGATACCTCAGTTCATCGAACGGACCGACCGAGAGCTCTGCCTTGCCCACCGGCGCGCTCGGGGCGGTTTCAGCTTCGTCGATATCGCTCTGGACGGCCACCAGCCGCGCGGCCGAAGCGTAAGACTTCGCCGCCTCAATCTTCTGTTGCACCGCAGCACCGCATCTTCCGTGCTGCTTGCAGTGCCATCCGAAGGCCGAAGCGGTCGGCAGGAGCAGCGTCCAACCGCAGAGGATCATCCCGAACGAGCAACCAAGCGACCATCGAAAGGGAGAGCAGTTCATGTGCTGGCTCCTTGTCCAAGAGGTGACGCTGTTTTCCAGCCGTGCGGCGATTCCCAAGGTGCGGCGATCTGCACGGCAATCACCACCGTGCCGGCGACTAACATTCCCCAAGGCTGCGGAATCGGCACGATCTGATGAATCAACCAGTCGGTGACCACCACCACCGCCACCGACCACAGACTCAGCCGCCGCGACCGCAGCGGATCGGCGAGTTTCCACCACCGCACCGCTGCTAACAGGATTGCAAAGTGCGCCATCATCGCAGCCAATCGCGGCGTCCCATCGTCCAGGTAGAGCGCATGAGGCAGTTCGGTAGCATCGATCGAACGCTCCATGCCAGCTTCCAGTGGAATCATGAGGTAGCCGGCAGCCAGATAGGCGAGCGCCCCAATCAGACCGCCTGACCCGGCCAGCGCCAGCCGCCGATGGAGCGGGTCGCCCTCACCGGCTTCCCACAGCTTGCCCAGCGACAGGATCACCAACGAACTCGTCAGCCCGATCACTGCCGCCCAGCCATAGGGGGCAACCAACGTCGCCTCAGCGTCGGCATTTCGCAAGCCGATCACCGCCGCGGCCACTCCGCAGAATGCCACGGTGATCGCCGCCGCAATCCCCGATCCCGTCAACTCGGCCAACTGGATCGAAGCCCGTTTGGCGGCCAGCTCGCTTCGCTTCATTTGCCGCCAATTGTTGCGGACCACGCGTTTCGGCAGCCGTGCCGCCCGGAGCGGTTGCGCAGCGGCGTAGGCAACTGGAACTGCCGCCGGTACGGCCTGATGAACCGGAACCGCGCGGCGGCGGTGGCGAACCAGAAACATTTGGCGAATCACGTAATAGGGAACATAGACCATGCCGACCACGGTCAGCAGCGGCAGCAACCAACGAAGATTGCGGACCAGCAGGAACACCGCGACGCCGATCACCACAGCGCGAGCCAGCGGCGAAAGTTGCACTTCCTGCCACCAACAGCGGAGGTTTTGGCAACCGACACTCAGTGCCTGTGCGATCGGTTCTTGGGGCTGACATGCGGTGCTCATCACCGGCAGTGCCGCAGGTGCCGCTGGCTGCAGCGGACTGCTTCCGTCGCTGTGCTGAGCCGCCGCGTCGGCAAATCTTGCACGGACCGGGGACTCGGCCGCAAAACCCGCAGAGTGAGACGCCGCAGCGCCATAGGTTGTCGGGAAAACCGCGGCACCGTTGTTTGGCAACGGAGCGGAAAAAGGTGGAGAGTTCGTTGCCTGCGGGCGTTCTAGCAACAGCCCCATCGCCTGCGCCATCTCAGCAGCCGATGACCATCGCCGACGAGGATCCTTCTGCAGCGCCTTGCCGATCACGTGCCGGTAAGGCTCGGCGACAGCGCGCAGGTCTGGCTCGGCAGACAGATGCTTGATGACGATCTCCTGACAGGTCTCGCCATCAAACGGCAACCGGCCGGTCAGCATTTCATACAGGATCACGCCGAGGGCATAGAGATCGATCTCTCGACCATATTCGCCGCGGCCGATTTCGGGAGCCATGTAGTGAAACGTGCCGACGCTCTCGGTTTGCCCGCCGCGGCGCGATTCAGAAATGTATTTGCTGAGCCCATAGTCGCCGACTTTGACCGTGCCGTAGTCGTCAAACAGGTTGCCGGGTTTCAAGTCGCGGTGGACCAGGCCTTCGTGATGCAAGTGCCCGACACCCGCCGCCACGGCCGCAAACCAGCGACGTGTTTCGGCTTCCCCCAAGCCGGTCGGCGCTGCATCCAGGCAGTCGCGAAGACTCGGACCGGCGACGTATTCCATCACGATCCACCAGTGATCGGACTCGTCGCGGCAAACGTCGTACAGCGAGACGAGGTGCGGGTGCTTGAGGTTCAGGCAGTGCGACACCCCGCGCAGCTCAATCTCCAGGTTCCGCTGGATCCGCTTGAGTGCGACTTCTTTGCCGGCATCGCTGAGGGCGAAGTAGACCTCGCCGAACCCGCCAGTCCCCAGGCCGCGCTGGATCGTGAACCGCTCCAAAACCCGCGTACCGCTAGCCAACGAGAAATGCGTCGCGGCGGGATAGACGGGTGCGGTCATCATAGCGTTCCCCAATAGGTTTCGAGTCAGTGGAACCTCGGTGTTGTCGATAGGCTCCGATCGATCGGGCGGACGGCGCGCAAAATCGATATCCAGCCCGCGGCCAGCCCGCTGTTGTGTCAGTTAAGTTTGGGATCGCGAGGTCTCATCCCGGTCGGATCATCAGCGACCAATCCTCATACTGCCAACGCTGGCCGATCTCCAACGGCTGCGGAGCCACGTGAGTCCCGCGGATCCACCACTGGTCGCCGCGACGAAATACAATCCATCCCTGCGGCGAAAGGGCTGGAACTCGAACATGATTCAGCGTTTCAGGACCGAGTAACAGCGTCTGTTGAAACAGAATTACCGCGTCGATCGGTCCAAACAGGCGGTGTGGCGGAATCACGCTTACCACCGCCGAACCGCTCAGCGGGCAGGGCCGCTGGTATCGCAATCGCGGCAGCGCCGCGTGGTTGGCACTGCCAAAAATCAAGGCTTGATCCTGGCCCAGCGGTCGCCCCGTGACCGAGGTCGCCTCGGCTCCGTAGCAAATCGAGTCGCCTCCGTCGGACCGAATCAGCGTCGCAACCCGACGTCCCCAGCAGTACCGCACAGCGATGTCGGCCGGATCGTCGCCGCCTGGCCCACCGATCGAAAACCGCTCACCTTCCAGAATATCAAAGCCACCTCCTCGGTCGACCCATAATTGCCAACGGCCGGTGGCCAGGGCGTTCGGGCGTTCAAGTGAGGTGGCGTGAGTCATCGGGAAAAACCAGGATTCGGGGCCGCGATTGCTTCCAGGACCAGGATCATTCTAGGACGATCGTGGCCAGCGAGCCCGCTTCTTCTGGATCAACCTGGGTGTCACGGTTGAGGTACTCGGCGATTTGATCCAGCAGATCTTCGGCGACCGGTTCGTCAAGGTTGATCTCACCGATTCCGCGGATGTCAGCCGCAGCCGTTTCTTCTTCGACTTCGAGTCGCGCAGCGATGTCGTCCAGTAACTCTCGAGTGCGCGCCAAATGGCTGTCGTCGAGATTGAGTTCGCTGGCCGTCTGCGCCACCCGTAACGAACTCATCCGGGCCTGCAGGTTCTCGATTTCGACTTCGAGCTGACTCCGAGCGGCAAGCATGGCATCCATGCGTTTGCCGGCGGCACGCAGCGAAGCTTCGCGGGCAGCGACCATTTGCTGGAGCTTGTCGTGAGTTTCACTGCGTGTCTTGAAGCGGGCAAAACGGGCCGCCAGATCGTCGCGTACTTCGGCCGAGGTATAGGTGTGCCCGGCGTAGGTGTACTGGGCATGGCCGCCGCGAAGATCAGCGCTGAGCCGTTCAATATCGCTCTGAGTCTTGGCCAACGACTGGCCGCACTGCTCCGCTTGCCGCTGCAATCGCGCCAGTTCCACCTTTTCCCGGGCGATCTGCTTCGCATTCTTCGCGATTTCCGGTTGCAGGTCACCGATCATCTGACGGGCGCGTTTGATCTCCCATTCCAGGGGGACAGCATCATTGGCTGACTGCTTCGCCCAACTTACTGCACAGCGGGTGTAACTCCACACAGGAGTCAGCAAGGATGCCACCGTAAGCACCGACACGGCCCCGGCGGCCACGAACATTTTCGACAACATGACGATCCCCTTCGGAAAATGGATTTTTGATTTGCCCCCAGTTGCCGCCGCCCAGCGGTCTCGGTTGGAGAGCCAAGTTCCCTCACTGGTCTCGTGTGGGCCTGCAGTCAGATTCGCCTGACGCAATGCGATCTTGGGAAAGTTGTCGAAAATTTCTGGCGTTCGGCAGCAAACTCCTACGAAATCGTCAAAGCAAGAACCAGCTTGACCTCTGCGGCTTATTAAAGGAAAGTTAATTCTCGCTAGGATGGCATCAGCGGATTAAGATACCCCGCACAACCTGCGAACGCTGATCGGACAGAAGTTGCATGACTTGTTGGCAGGTTGCTAGCCCGAATCCACAAAATTGTGGCAGGATCAGCTTCAGGTCGGCAGCCAGCTCAGCGGCAATGTGTTTTCCTAAAACGCTCTTCACAAAGGACTTGCAAATGGACTTTCGAGCTGATCGGGAATGCTGGCACCTGAACTGCTACTACCGAGTGCTGCTCGGGTTGCTCCCAGTCAAACCATCGCCGGTGGATTGGAGGAGCGGGTCGGGCAACGAGCGGTTGAACCGCAGTAGTCGCTTTGCGAACGCACAGCGATGAATTGATCACACCCTCACGACGGCCGCTCACATCACCACGACCTAATGGATAGCATCTAACGGAGGAAACTCGGATGCCAACCTCGAGTGACAACAACAGCAAAACGCCTGCGGCGCCTCGCCCAGAAATCAACCACTGGAGCGAACTGAGTGCCCGATTGACGGTGGCTGCGACCGAGCCGCTCAGCAATTGGCTTGACGCCCAGTTGGCCGATTTGGAAAAGTCGCAGGAACGCTTTATTACCGGCCGTTCGCTGCTGAAGAGCCTCCGCCGCTAGCCTTGGGTCGACCGTTGCCGGTCGGATTGCGGCTGGCGGCGCTCGAAGGCTAATGCGGTTGGCTGCCCAGATGCGAACCCCCTTCGAGTGCCTGCAGGACTTGGATTGATGCAGTCGTTGCCGCTCTTGTTCACCGCACCGGCGCATCTGGGAACCAGCGCGTGGTTGTTGCGATTGCGTTGGTTCGCCGTGTTCGGGCAATTGGTGACCCTGCTGGTTACCGTCTGGCTGCTCGATGAACTCCCCTGGGCACCGTTGGCAGGCTTGATTGCCCTGACGGCTGCCAGCAACATCGCCTTCGCCCTCTGGTTGCGACGCGCGAAATCCGAGCAATCCGAGGGCCCACAAGCCTCCGTGGATCAGGCTCGCACCGCTCAAGCGGACAAGCTGGCGACATCGCTGATGATGCTCGACCTGGTCACGCTCACCGCGATGCTGTATTTCAGCGGCGGCATCGATAACCCGTTCAGCCTGTTTTACTTCGTCAATCTCGCGGTTGGCGGTGTGATCCTGCAGCCTCGCTGGGCTTGGACGTTGACTGCCCTGGCAATTCTCGGCTGCACGCTGCTGCTGT
>CALELC010000603.1 GCA_937904535.1 uncultured Planctomycetaceae bacterium | reverse complement strand
GAAAACCGCATTCTCGTGCATCACGGCTTGCGCTCACTGCGGGCCAATCCTTTGCCGGGACTGCTTGAGTTGATGAAGCTGACCAAGCTCGACCGCAAGTCCAATTTGCTCAGTGAAGATGTAGCGTTCACACTGGCGCCACGACTGAACGCCACGGGGCGACTTGGCCAAGCCCAGCTCGGTGTCGAACTTCTCACCTCGCCGCCCGGTGAGCGTGTCGAGTCGCTCGCTCAGTACATCGAGCAACTCAACGCCAGCCGCGACTCGCTGCAACGGTCGGTGCAATTGGCAGCAGGCAAGCAGGCCTCGAGCGACTTTGACCCCGAGGCCGATCCAGCGCTCGTGTTGGCCGGAGTGGGCTGGCACTTAGGGGTAATCGGCGTGGTTGCCGGTCGGTTGGCCGAGAAGTACTGCAAGCCGGTGCTGGTAATATCGCTCGACGCTGCCAGCAGCAAGCCAGCCATTGGCTCGGGAAGAGCCGGCGGGCCCCACTTTGATCTGCACTCAGCGCTCAATCAGTGCAGCAACCGGCTGATTCGCTTCGGAGGCCACCGCGCCGCTGCCGGGCTGACGATTGCCGAAGATCAAATCGATCACTTCCGCAATGACTTTTATGAAGCCGTGTCGCGCCAGGGCGACGGAACCGACTGCGTGCCGGAAATCTTGATCGATGCTCAGGCACCGCTGGGACAATTGAATCTTCAGACCGTCACGCAAATCGAACAGCTTTCTCCCTTTGGGCAGGGTAACCCGCGTCCGGTGCTGTGCAGCAGTGGCGTGACGTTAGCAGAACCGCCGCGGCGAATGGGCAGCGGTGAACGCCATCTGTCGGTGCGGCTGCAACAGCACAACATCCAGATTCGCGCCGTCGCTTTCGGCCAGGGCGATTGGTGTGAAGACCTCAACGCCTGCGACGGGCCCATTGACATCGCCTATCGCCCGGTGATCAATGAGTTTGGGGGCCGCCGCAACGTTGAAATTCAGTTGGTCGACTGGCGTCCTTCGAACGGCTCGCCGCCGACGCACTCCGATTAGATTGCGGCCTGCGGGTGAGCAGCCTGCCGGTGATTGCCGCGTCCCCGTCCAACCGCCAAACTGAGCAAATGGATATCCATTGCCTCGGCACCACCGGCTATCACCCCAGCGCCAGCCGTCACACGTCGTGCTATTTTCTGCCGTCCGATGGGGTGGTGCTGGATGCCGGAACCGGATTGTTCCGGCTCGCACCGCTGATCCAAACCGACCGCCTCGATATCTTGCTCAGCCACGCTCATCTGGATCACATCGTTGGGCTGACATTCTTGCTCGACATCCTTTATCAGCGACCGGTGGAGACGGTCGTGATCTGGGGCGAACAAGCCAAACTAGACGCCGTCCGCGAACACCTCTTTGCTGACTTGATCTTCCCCGCCCCAATTGAGGCGCAGTGGGAAGCGATTGACGGACGTGACAGCTTTTCCATCGGTGCGACACAAGCGATTACGGTTGACTGGCGGGCTCAGCAACATCCTGGCGGCTCGGTTGCCTATCGTCTGCGCTGGCGGGCCGAAAACAAGACGTTGGTGTATGCTACCGACACCTGCGGCGAACTCTCTGAGGGCAATCGCGCCTGGATGCACCGGGCCGATTTGCTGCTGCACGAGTGCTACTTTCGCGACGAGCACCAACGATGGGCAGTCAAAACCGGCCACTGCTGGACCTCTCGCGCTGCCCAAGTTGCACGGGATGCTCAAGTAAAACGCCTGCTCTTGACCCACATCAATCCACTGGCCGAGGGTAACGACCCGGTCGATCTGGCAACCGCGCAGGCGCTCTTCGCTCCCACCCAAGTCGCTCGTGATGGCGACATTCACAGCTTCTAATCGACGTTTTCAGTCCGGTTGCGGAGCATGCTAGGGCAACGGGATGTCGTCGAGCAGGAAGTCGATTTGGTTCTGCACAACAGACGACGGCGTCACGTAAATTAGCTTGGCCTCCGCCGCAGATGCTCCGAGGTCAAAGAGGTAAGAGATCCCGATGCCCGACTGGGACTGACGAAATAACTGATAGCCAAGGTGCTCCAGTCGCGCGCCGTCGCCAGCCAGCACGTAGACTTCATTGTCCAGCAGAAAGCCCCGATGGCTCTCCATCGCAGCTCCAGGCGATTGGAACTCGACGCCCAACCGGACTTCGTGCAACTCGCCGTTTTTTCGGACGTCTTCCAGTTGCACCGTCACGGATCCGGCTGATTCACGGACGGAAATCGTGTGCAGCGGAAACTCGAATTGATGCATCGCTCCAGGCAGGAGCGATCGAATCTGGCCGCTGAGCGTGGTGATTTTTCCAGGCTGGCCAGCGGGCAACTGCATCGGCAACTGCAGATCCGTTGTTGGAATCTCTCGCCCGGTGACGAGATCGATGCTGCCGACCTGCGACTGCGCCCTAACCCGCTGCTCATCGTCAAACGTCGCCGCCAAATGGCCCAGCGGAAGCGTCACCCCGATCGGCGTGATGCCCGGTTGCCACGCCAGTTCAACCTCGACGCTTAAGCCGCTGAGGTCATCTTGGCGGAGCACTCGCCGGCTGGTCACGATCGTCGGCTCCAATCGATAAATCCCTGCATACGCGGCTGAATCGACACGACTGGGCCGGCCCTCACGTCGAGGTTGCAGTCGCAAGGTCGTAGCGTCGCCGCCGTAATAGTCGATGTCGAGATTCGCTTGGTCTAGCACGTAATCGAGCGCATGCCAGAACGGCAATGGCGCGTCATAGGGCGTGATCGGTGTCTCAGCCGGCAAGGAATGCT
>CALELC010000602.1 GCA_937904535.1 uncultured Planctomycetaceae bacterium | reverse complement strand
CAATGATTTGCATAAAGGTCGCAACGCCGGACCGGCTTGGAGTTGGTTCCTCGATCTGTTCGCGATTGCGACGCTGGGGTTTTGTCTGACCGGTTTGTTTCTGTTGTATATTCACGCCCGCCAACGACGTCTGACTTGGGCACTGGTCGGGCTGGGGATCGTCATTCCCGCTCTCCTCGCTTTGCTGTTCATCCACTGATTCCCCACCTGAAAGTTCCTACCACCATGCTGAAGCCGCTTTCGCTTGTACTGTCCACTTGGGTCATCGCCGGCAGTGTTCTCGGGCCCACGACGGCCCGTGCGGAACAGTTAGAGATCGTTGTGGAAATCCCACAACTTGATGTCGCTGAGTACCATCGCCCTTACGTGGCGCTGTGGATCGAAGGCGCCGATCAAAAGACCGCAACGAACTTGGCGGTCTGGTATCAGATGCGGAGCACAGCGGAAGGCCATGGCACCAAGTGGTTGCCGGATTTGCGGCAATGGTGGCGTAAATCGGGCCGCACGTTAGAAGTGCCGATCGACGGCGTGACCGGAGCCACCCGGCCGGCTGGCAAACACGAACTCAAGTTTGATGCCCAGCAGCCGCACCTCGCCGATTTGAAGCCTGGCCAATACACCCTTGTCATTGAAGCGGCCCGTGAAGTCGGCGGTCGCGAACTGCTAAAGATTCCCTTCACCTGGCCTGCCAAGACGCCTCAGTCCGGCAAGGCTCAAGGCAAGACCGAATTGGGCACCGTCACCCTATCGATCAAACCTTAGTGCACCGGCGAATGAAGCTTTCGCAGGCAAAATCTAATGCCTGCGAAACTTCTATCACTGATTAGTATTTCACCCTCTCCTCCGCTCTGTTCCCTCCTTAACCTTAGGTAGAAAACCATGAAACGTTCGCTGATCCTTGCATGGGCCCTCGTCGCCGCGTTGCCCTTGACGGCCTCCGCTCATAAGGCTTGGTTGCTCCCATCGCAAACCGTGTTGGCGGGCAACGATCCTTGGATTTCGGTCGATGCTGCGGTGTCGAACGATTTGTTCTACTTCAACCATGTGCCGCTGCGGCTCGACAACTTGGTCATCATCGCCCCCGATGGAAACCAAGCCGAAGCTCAGAACGGAGCGACCGGCAAGTATCGCAGCGTCTTTGATCTGCAGTTGCAGCAGCAAGGAACCTATCGGCTGGCCATCATCAATAGCGGGCTGTTCGCCAACTGGCAAGAAAACGGTGAACCGAAACGCTGGCGTGGCACGGCAGCGAACTTCGCCAGCGAAGTGCCTGCCAACGCCGAAGGCCTGCGTGTTTCGGAAAGCGTGGGACGGATTGAGACATTCGTCACCAACGGCGCTCCGAGCGACAAAGCCCTGCAGCCGACCGGCAAAGGGATCGAACTCGTGCCGATCACGCACCCGAACGATTTGTATGCCGGTGAAACCGCTCAGTTCCGCGTGCTGTTGGACGGCAAGCCGGCCGAAGGCTTGGAGTTTGAAGTCGTCCGTGGAGGTACTCGCTATCGCGATGCTCAGGACGAACTGAAGGTTACCAGCAACGCCAAGGGTGAGATCAGCGTCACTTGGCCCGAGCCCGGGATGTACTGGCTGGAGACCACCTCGCAAGACTCCCAGACCAGCGTTCCCCAAGCTCAACAGCGTCGGCTGAGCTATGTCGCCACGCTGGAAGTGTTGCCTCAGTAGGTGTGCTCTTGTTCCGGACTGTGCGTGAACTGGCAATCGGCATGCTAAGGAAGATGGCATGAGCAGCGGCTCTCCACGCGGTTGGTCAGCAGCCACTCTCGGCAATGCGGTCTCGATCGCGTTGCTCGCGCTGCTGGGCCTGTGGCTCCTGCGTTTTCAAGCCGGCCCGTGGTGGGTTGCCCCACCGCGGCCCGAACGCTGGTGGTGGGCAGCCGCGGTGCTGGCTCTGTATGCGGCATTTTGCGGGCTGATTTGGTGGCGGTCCCGAGCGGCAGCCGTCAGCGCCGGCGTCGCCTCCGCAGCGGAGTTGTCCGCCGTCGACCGCGACACCGTGCTGGTGGTGTATGCCACTCAAACCGGATTCGCGCTGGAGTTGGCTCAGCGGACCGCGGAAGCTTTAAATCAGGCCGGCACATCGGCCCTGGTCGCCGCGATCGATGCACTCGATCGCCAGCGGTTGAGCCAGGGCGGGCGGATGCTGTTCATCGTCAGCACGACCGGTGAAGGCGATCCGCCTGATCATGCCCTGCGCTTTGTCCAAGAGGTGCTCGGACAGCCCGCTGATCTTCAGCGGCTTCGGTACGCGGTGTTGGCTCTCGGCGACCGCGATTACGAACAGTTCTGCGCCTTCGGACAGCGACTAGATCAGTGGTTACGCCAACATCAAGCGCAGCCGCTGTTTGAAATGATTGAAGTCGATGATGCGGACGAGCATGCCCTGAACCACTGGCAGGAGCAACTCGGCGCGATCGGCGGCACCTCGCGGATTTCGCTGGCCAGGTCGCGGTTTGAAGCCTGGCAACTGGCGGAGCGACGCGAGCTGAATCCCGGCAGTTGCGGCGGCAGCGTGTTTCATCTGACGTTGCTGCCTCCGGTCGGCGCTACGCCCACTTGGAATGCAGGCGACATCGCGGAGGTGGCTCCTCGCAACCCGCCGCAGGTGGTTGCAGCGTTCCTCCAGACGCTGCAGCTCGATGAGAAGACGAATGTAGTGTTCGAAGGGCGAAACGAGCCGCTCGCAAGCGCCCTGGCACGGGCCCACCTGCCATCTCCGAGCAGTGTCACAGGGCTTGATGCGCAACCGCTGGCCGACACACTCCGGCCGCTGCCGCACCGCGATTATTCGATCGCCTCGTTGCCCAGTGATGGGAATCTGCAACTGCTGCTGCGACGCGTGGTCCGCCCCGACGGCACGCCGGGCATCTGCAGCAGTTGGCTCTGTGATCATCTGCCGCTCAACGGCGAGGTCGAACTGCGGATCCGTACCAACCCCAACTTCCATCTGCCGGAAATGTCGCGGCGGATGATTCTGATCGGCAATGGCACCGGCATCGCCGGCCTCCGGGGACACCTGAAAGCCCGCGTGCAAGCAGGAGCGGAGCGGAACTGGCTGCTGTTTGGCGAACGCAACGCGAGCCGCGACTTCTTTTTTGGTGATGAGATCCAACACTGGCAGTCGCAAGGGGCGATCCAGCGGCTGGACCTGGCATTTTCACGCGATCAAAGTGCCCGTGTTTACGTGCAGGACAAACTCCGCGAAGCGGCTCAGGTGCTGCACCAGTGGGTCTGTGACGGCGCGGCGATCTACGTCTGCGGCAGCCTGGTCGGCATGGCCCCAGCCGTCGATGGCGTGATCCGTGAGGTGCTGGGCGACGAACAGGTCGAGCAACTGCTGGCCAGCGGTCGGTACCGCCGCGACGTCTATTAGGACGGCTGTGCTATCCGTGGCATGCTCGGCTCAGCGAGGGAGGAAATGCCCTGCGTTGCTCAAGCTGCCGCTAGCGAGCCGGTGCAGCACGTCTCGGTGCAGTACCTCTCGGGGCAGCACGGCCGGATTCTGGAGTAAGCAGGCAGCAATCTCTGGGTAACACGCTCAGAACCTCAGCGATGGGCGTGAGCTGCAGCATCATTTGCCCTGCGCTCCCCAGGGACCTGTCACCCAAAGGAGTCTTGCATGACTGCCCCCGCACACTTTCGCTGTGGTCAACCGCTGCTCTGAAGTGATCTGGCGCACCGCTTGCGTTGAAACGTCTGTCTGTTTGACCGACACGACGGTTTCCCCACCAACACGCTGTTTTTTCGGATGAAGCTAATGCCCCAACGATGGAATTTTCGCCACGACCGACGGATTTTTGTCACCACGCTGCTGCTGGCCGCTCTGGCCTCCGGTGCCCAGGCTCAGGAAGCTGCTCCTGTTTCCGATACCCAGGCCCTCCGCCAGCAGATCGTCGACAAAGGGCTGGCCTTCTTAGCGAAGACCGGTCAGTCCGAGGCTGGCACGTTTTCCGAAGAAGCTGGGCCGGGAGTGACGGCGCTGGCGGTTACATCTGCGATTCGCAATGGTCGCAGCGTCGATGATCCGATGGTGGCTCAGGGGCTGGCATCGCTCGAGCGATTTGTGAAGCCCGACGGCGGGATCTATGGCAATGGCCGGCTAAAGAACTATGAAACCTGTGTGGCGATGGTTTGCTTGGCGGAAGCGAATCGCAACGGCAAGTACGACCAAATCCTCAAACGCGCCAAAGACTTTGTCACCGGCATCCAGCGCGGCCAGGTAGCGCGTGATCCGTCGGATCCGTGGTATGGCGGCGTCGGATATGGCGGTGAGGGCCGGCCGGACTTGTCCAACACCGGCTACTTCATCGAAGCGCTCCGCGCGACGGAGGCTGGCCCTGACGATCCTGCAATCCAACGTGCCCTGGCATTCATTTCACGCTGCCAGAACCTGAATAACGAATACAACGACACCCGGTTTGCCGACAAAGTCGATGATGGCGGGTTCTACTATGAGATTCCGATCACAGAGATCGACCCCAGCACTTCTGAGGAACGTTACACCCCCAACGGTGGTCTGCGGAGTTATGGCTCGATGACCTACACCGGTTTAAAGAGCATGATTTTTGCCGGTTTGACCGCGCAAGACCCGCGTGTGAAAGCGGCGGTGCAGTGGATCACGGATCATTATGAAGTCGAAAACAATCCGGGCATGGGTTCGGCGGGGCTGTACTACTACTACCACACCTTTGCTTCGGCGCTCGACACGGCTGGGATCGACAAGCTCAAGGATGCTGAAGGGGTCGAACATGACTGGCGAGCCGATCTGGTGGCAGAACTGGCGCGGCGCCAACAGCCCGATGGCTCTTGGAGCAACGACAACCGGCGGTGGTTCGAAAACGATAAGAATCTGGCCACGAGCTTTGCGCTGATGGCGCTCGCCTACTGCAAGTGACGTCGTTGCCGCTCCGTTGAGCATCCCGTTCATCGCGAGCGACGTGCTCGATCAAGGCGGGAGCTAGCACGCACCGCCAGACCGCACGTCGCAGCGAAATGAAGGGCGTGCTGAGTAGTCCCCCGGTCACTTCGTTGTTCGGATCGTCCTTTTCCGGGCTGCCCGATCCGGCAGCCACTCCCCTGTTGATCTCGCTTATGAATCGTACGTCGGTCGTTCGCCTGCTGTGGGCATCCCAACTTGTCGGATTGACCGCATTGGTGTTATGGACTGCCGCCGATCCGGTGTTGATTTCGTTGCTCGACCGCCTGTTCAACTTGCCGGCGGTGAGCGTCGATGCGGCGGACTGGATCGCTCGATTTGGCCAGCTTCGCCTGGGGCTAATCGCCGCTCTGCTGAGCGTCGTTGCGATCAGCTTTGTAGGCATCTTGATCGGGATGTTCGGGCGATCGGTCCAGCGGAGTTCGCTGAAGTCGCTGCGCGGGCTGATTGCGCTGACCGCGATCGTGGCGCTGTGGTGCGGCTTTGCCATTCACCGTGATACGATTGCCTGGCAAGGCAAACGCCTGCGGATTGCCTGGCGGATTGGTGAACTGGAAACGCTGGCCCAGTCGCTACGAACCGCGTTTCCAGACAGCGATGGCGAGTTGCCTCGACTGGGCCCGTTCATGGCATATCCTTTCGGGACACCCACGGTTTTGATTTTGCTCAAGCCGCCCAGCCTCGGTAGCGGCGAACTGTGTGTGGGAGCGGTACAGCGTGGCGACCAGGGCGATATCAAGTTTCAACTCACCGGACCGGACGGGGGTGACTGGGCCGAATGGCATCCTGAATCGAGCCAACCGCGATCCTTTGTCGGTGGGCTGGGCGACCATCATCAACTGGCCACCAGTCTGCGGCTGGGCAACGGCTGGCACTTAGTACGGTATTGCGATCCCGCCGGATTCCATGATCCGGTCGATCTCGATCTCGATGCCGTAGCGCAGGCTGGACCAGCCGAAAGTGAAGAGTCTGCCAGTCCCAGTCAGCTGTGAAATGAGCGGCGCGAGCTGCTTACGCGATCACGTCATGCACCACGCGGCCGTGAACGTCGGTCAAGCGGAAGTCTCGGCCGGCGTAGCGATAGGTCAGACGCGTGTGATCGAAGCCTAAGAGATGCAAAATGGTCGCGTGCAAGTCGTGCACGTGGACGCGGTTCTCCACCGCTTGGAAGCCGAACTCGTCGGTGGCTCCATGCACGTGGCCACCTTTGACGCCACCGCCAGCCAGCCACATCGTAAACCCATAATGGTTGTGGTCGCGGCCGCTGGTCGTGCCGGCGTTGGCTCCGGGTTTGGGAAGTTCCACCGTCGGCGTACGGCCAAACTCACCGCCCCAAATCACGAGTGTTTCATCCAACAGCCCACGCTGCTTCAGATCGCGCAGTAGCGCCCCGATCGCCTGTGAACATTGTCCGGCCAAGCGGCGGTGTTCGGCTTCGATCCGGTCGTGGCTGTCCCAGGGTTGGCCACTGCCGTGCCAGAGCTGAATGTAGCGCACGCCGCGTTCGACCAGTCGCCGTGCGATCAGGATCTGCTTCGCCTGCACCGAGTCACCGTACATTTCCCGGGTCGCCTGCGACTCCTGACTGATGTCAAAGGCATCGCTGGCTTCCATCTGCATGCGATAGGCGAGCTCAAAGCTTTGCACTCGGGCTTCGAGCTCAGCATCCTGCTGCCGCGCTTGCTGGTGGCGTTCGTTGAGGGCCTGCAGCAAATCGAGTTGGCGGCGCTGGTCGCGGCGTCCCATCCCCGCGGCGTTGCGGATATGAGCGATCAGGCGTTCGATATCCTCATGCTTGGTATCGATATAAGTGCCTTGATAAGCCCCCGGCAGGAAACCGGCTTGCCAGTTTTCGGCACCTTTGATGGGGTGACCGCCTGGGCACATCGCGATGAAACCAGGCAGGTTCTGGTTCTCGCTGCCCAGTCCATAGGTGATCCAAGAACCAACGGCAGGACGCACGAACTGCGAGTCGCCGCAATTCATCAACATCAATGATGGCTCGTGGTTGGGCACATTGGCATGCATCGAGCGGATTACGCAGACATCGTCGATCATCTCGCCGACATGCGAAAACAACTCGCTGACTTCGATCCCGCTCTGGCCATATTTGCTGAACTTAAAAGGCGAGCGGTAAGCCGCGCCGGTTTCCCGTTCGGTCCGCAACTGCATCGGCAACGGCTGACCGTGGTACTTGTCCAGCGCCGGCTTGGGATCGAACGTATCGACCTGCGAAGGGCCGCCGTTCATGAACAGATGGATCACCGCCTTGGCCCGCGGGGCGAAGTGCGGCTGCTTGGGATGCATCGGATTGGGATGCGAATCCGCCAGCAGCCGATCATCGGCCAACACGCCGGCCAACGCCAACGTGCCCAGTCCGATGCCGCTCCGCTGCAAAAACTCTCGCCGGGTCGCGGGCAAATGTCCGGCGGCGCCCAGCAGATGATGCGGATTGAAACCTGTCATGACTCTTCTCTTGCTCAATCGACGAATGCGAACTCATTGCACAACAACAGCACCTGCGCCAGTTGAACCCATGGATCGACCGGTTCCGGTGGGATCAAACTTCGCGACGCGGTGACAAAGCTTGCGGTGGTTTCCCAGCGGAAACCGGTCTCCCAGGCTGTCGATTCAGACTCGACGAGCCGCACGACGGGTGCCCACTGAAAGCCATCAAAGCTCGGGGTTTTCCCACAAGCAACGACAAAGTCGATTGCATCACCGGGCTGGACCTCGATCCGCGCGATCGCGGTTTCGACCTCATTGCCCAGCGCGGTCCATTCGCCTTGCACCCCGTGGCGGCTGGAGACGACAGAGCTCAGGATGCCGTCGCCCTGTTTCTGGGGATGCTTGAGCTTGCCTTGAACCTCGACCACCCCGGCAAGCGGCGAAATCCAGCGGCGAATCACGCTGTGCTGGTCGTCAGAGCCCGGGTGGCCACCATCGGCCGTCAGTCGCAAATAACTGAGCTGAGGATCGGGAAACGTGCTCGAACCCTGCCAGGCCTGTCCGCTGAAGTGCGGCAGTGGCGTGAACTGCACGACTCCGCTCTGGGCATCGATGTGCCCGTAGCCAAATCGCCACGGCGGCAGCGGCATTTCTTCTTCGTCAGCCGCACTTGCTGCTGCTTCGGGAGCCAGGAACGCGAGCGCCAGCTTCAATTCATCGTCATCCGGATCGCGTGCCAGCGTCTGTCGGTACAGCGTCCGCACGCGTTCCGCCGCCGACTCGACCGCAGCAACTTGTTCCGCCAAGGCTCGGGCCCGGTCGATGACGAACGCAGCGTTCATCAGATACAGCGCCTGCTGAGGCACTGTGGTCTGCGCCCGGATCGGTTGACTCGCGTCAGGGCTGGGCAGGTCAAAACTGGCCAGCAAGCCCGGCACTTCTTCGCGATCGATGTAGGCGTAAAGTCCGCGTCGCGGAGCACCTTCATGGATCATCACCGAACGACCACCGATTTGGTAATCGAGCTGCTGCGCCGCGACCAACAACCGGTCGCGCAGCGGCTCAAACTCCATCCGCCGCCGGGGCATGTGCCACAGCAGGCGGTTCTCAGGATCTTTCTGGTGCGCCTCGGGACGGACCGCACTCGCTTGCTGCCAGGTCGCCGACAGCATGATGCGCCGCTGCAGCCGCTTGATCGACCAGCCATCGGCAATGAACTCAGCGGCCAAATAGTCGAGCAGTTCCGGATGGCTCGGCGATTCGCCGCGGACTCCGAAATCGCTGCTGGTCCGCACCAGCCCCGCACCGAACTGATGTTGCCAGATGCGATTGACGATCACCCGTGCCGTCAACGGATTTTGGGGACTGGCAATCGCCTGGGCGAGTTCCAGTCGGCCGCTGCCCTGTTTGAAGGGTTGGCCACCATCGACGTGCGCAAGCACTTGCAAGAACCGCCGAGGAACGCGATCGCCGCGGTTGCCTGGTTGTCCGCGGCGGAAAATCACCGGCTCCTGCGGCTGCGGTTTATCGACGAGCACCATCCCGCGCGGCGGAGCACCAGGATGCGAGACCTCGACCGCTTTGACCTGCCGGATCATGTCGTTGTGCTTGTTCCGCTCGCCCTGGTCAAGGTGCGCGATCATCTGCACCGTGTCGAGCGTCGTGGGCGCGTCGGCCGCAAACAGCACTTGCCGCAGGGCTTCGTCGGCTGCTTCGGGCAGTTGCTCAAACGCTGCATTGGCCTCACGGCCCTTGCGCCACTGGTCATACACTGTCTCTAGCTCGCCACCGATTCGTTTAGCCACATCCACCATCGTTTGCGGCGGTTCGGTTCTCAGGGCCGCCAGCAATCGGGGGTGCAGCGACTGCAGCGATTCATCTTTGGCATGGTTCAGCAGTTCCGCGGCTCGGGCTGGAAACTCCTCCGGGGACAGCGCCGCCAGGCGATGCCAGAGTTGCCACAGCGGATGGGCAGGTTGCGAAGAGTTCGCCAAGTACTGCTGCCAGCGACGCACGGCCGTTGGACGCAGTGCCCCTCGCTCGCCTTGTTGTTTGACGTCGCCCGCTTTGTACTGCGGCAGGGTTTGCGCCAGGTACACGAGGTAATCTGCGACCCGCGACCGCAATTCATCTTCGGTTTTGACCCGCACACCTTCGAGCCACTGATCGACTTCTTGTTGCTTCTTCGCCTGCTGCTGCAGGAACTCATCGTACTGCGGCGACGGCTGCGGCTGCCCCAACAGCGGCAGATCTTCAGGCTCCTCCGAGCTGGCAAACACGCCATGGAGCGAGTAGTAGTCAGCCGTCGGAATCGGATCGAACTTGTGATCGTGGCAGCGAGCACAAGCGACACTCATCCCCAGAAAGCCGCGAGTGACCACATCGATGCGGTCGTCGATGATGTCGTGCTGGCGATTCATGAACCGCCGGCCGACGGTCAAAAAGCCCATCGCAGCCAGCGCCGACTGCTCGTCGCCTTGCAGTCCGAGTTGGTCGGCCGCAAGTTGTTCAAGGATGAACTGGTCAAACGGTTTGTCATCGTTATACGCCGCAATGACGTAGTCACGATAGGTGTAAGCGTAGGGATAGCGAGTTTCGCGGCTCCCCCCCATGTACCCCGTGGTGTCCGCATAGCGCGCGATGTCGAGCCAGTGCCGCGCCCAGCGTTCGCCGTAGTGCCGGTTGTCCAGCAACCTGTCGACCAGCCGTGCGAACGCGTCCGGCGACTCATCGGCAACAAACGCTTCGACCTCCTCATAACTCGGCGGCAAGCCGATCAGCGTGAAATAAGCCCGGTGGATCAGCGCGCGGCGATCAGCCGGTGGATTCGGCGAGAGATCAGCCTCCTCCAGCCGCGCGAGGATGAATTGGTCCAGCGGCTGCTGCGGCCACTGCGACGGAGCTACGGCTGGCGGCTCCGTCGGTTGGATCGGTTGAAACGCCCAGTGCGAGCTGCGGAACTCGTCGATCCGTTCC
>CALELC010000601.1 GCA_937904535.1 uncultured Planctomycetaceae bacterium | reverse complement strand
CCTGCTGTTCGAAGCCATCGATGCCGTCCTGGCTCCGGACGTTGAAAAGGGTGATGCCGAGGAGCCGGCAGCGCCTTCGGCGGTAGCGGATTTGTTAGCCGAGGATCCGGTTTTCCTCGGCGAGTTGGCTGGCATGTTCTTGGAGGACTGCCCCAACCTGGTCAACAGCATCCGCTCAGCAATTGACAACCGAAACGCTGCCGAGTTGAAGCTCGCGGCTCACACCCTCAAAGGCTCGATCGGTGTTTTCAAGGATCGCCCAGCATTTGAAGCCGCTTTTGAAATGGAAGGCGCTGGCCGAGACGCTGATTGGGAGAAAGCCGAACGAACCTGGCACGGTCTCAATCAGGAACTTGAACGTTTGACCGACTCTCTTGCGGAACTTGTGATCCCTGCGGATTCGCAAAGTAAGCAAGGTGGTCAAAGTTGAGAGAACCCTAGAGCAATTTTAAGGCCGCCGCCGGGCGTAGTGCAGTAGCTCGCTCGCTGGACGCCTCGCGTCGGTTGTCGGACTTGGACCGGCACACTGGTTTACATTTGTACCCATTGCCCGGCAGTTTCATCCATGGTGTTGCCCTTCATCGCTCGCTTTCGTCGGTTGAACCTGACTTGGAGATTGCGATGGTGGTTCATCGGCATCTCGCTGCTGCCGTTAGCAACTTTGGTGTGCCTTTTGTATGTCGCGGCCAATGCGACGCTGCAAGCGGAAGTCATCCGCCGGATGGAATCGCTCGCTGATGCGAAGCTCGAACGTTTTGAATCGTTCGCGCACGACCATATCGCCAATGTGCTGGTGTTGTCCAAATCGCCGTTCTTAAATAACGCGCTAGAGCGACTGAAGAAGCATCAGTACCACACACAAACTTCCGAGGGCGCAGCCGGCGATTCGCTCAGCGAGATCTCGAAAGAAGAACTGCGGTCGTTGCTAGAGGCTCCGGTAGGCGCTTTCGGATATTCCGATGTGTTGCTGGCTTCACCCAGCGGAGACGAACTGTTTGCATTTCGTGAGCACAGCGAAGGGCCAGTCAACTATCTGAGCGAAGCCTACGGCGATACGGAGTTGGCCAAGGCGTTTGCTCATGCCTGTTCCACAGGCGCCCCGGTGATGTCAGCGTTTGCGCCGTCGAGCCGCAGTGGCAGGCCGGTCTTATTTGTGGCTGCCCCGATGCAGAGCGGTGATACGTTATCCGGGGTGTTGATCGCAGAAATCAGCGAACAATGCATCTACAATCTGGTCTGCCATCACGGGGGGATGGGCAGCAGCGGAGAGATCGTGGTCGGTGCACTCCAGGCCGGTACGATCACATTCATGGCTCCCACACGCCACGATCCCGAAGCAGCGTTTCAGCGAAAACTGAGCGTTGGCGGTGAGATGGCAAGACCGATCCAATTGGCCGCGGCCGGCGGCCAAGGCAGTGGGCGTCACACCGACTACCGCGGTGTGGAGACCTTTGCGGCGTGGCGGTATTTACCGACGAGCGGTTGGGGAATGACGGTCAAGATCGATGCTGAGGAAGTCCAGCGGCCGTTGGATCTCGTGGGCGCCTGGGTGTTGATGTTGGGCTTACTGGCAGTCATCACGATCGTGATGTTGGCTTGGTATGTCGCGGCATCGTTAACCCGCCCGATCGGTGCGCTGACCGATGCGGCGCGTACTCTGGCAAGCGGTCAACTCGAGGGCCATGTGCACGTCGAACGCGAAGACGAACTCGGACTGCTGGCGCAGACGTTCAACGGTATGACCAACGATCTGCGGTTGATGCGTGCGACGCTCGAGGAGCAAGTTCGTGCGCGGACCAGCGAACTCCGCGCGAAGACGGCATTCTTACATGCTCAGCTGGAGTCCAACGTTGATGGATTGTTGATTGTCAATGCGCAGCAGAATTGGATGCTGCAGAACAAGCGGTTCTTGGATATCTGGAGGATTCCACCGGAGGTTGCTGACAAAGGCGAGGCTGAGATTCGACAGTTCGTGCTTGGTTCGATCAAAGAGCGAGAAAGCATTTCTGAGAAGATCGATATTCTGTATTCCAACCCTGATGCCTGTGTCCGCAGAGAAGTGGAACTCTTAGACGGCCGAGTGCTGGAGGCGCATTCGGCACCGGTCATCGGCGAGGATGGTCATTGCTTTGGGCGTTTCTGGATGTTTCGCGACATCACCAATAGCAAGCTTGCGGCGATTGAACTTCGCAATGCCAAGGAAGCTGCTGAGTCGGCTAATCGCGCTAAGAGCGAGTTTCTGGCCAACATCAGCCATGAGATTCGCACGCCGATGAACGGGGTGATCGGGCTGACCGAGCTG
>CALELC010000600.1 GCA_937904535.1 uncultured Planctomycetaceae bacterium | reverse complement strand
GGCGGCCAGTGGGGCGAGGTAACAAGTACCAGCAACTGTACCGACTATCAGGCCCGGCGGCTCAATATCCGCAGCAAGACCGCGGGACAAAAGGGGACGCAGTTCGTGCACACGCTCAACGGGACGGCGATCGCCACCGGCCGCGCGATGATCGCGATCCTGGAGAACTACCAGGCCGCAGACGGCTCAATCACCGTTCCCGCAGTCCTGCGGCCGCTGATGGGCACCGATAAATTGGTGCCGCTGTAGCACTTGTCAGCTCGAATGCAGCCTGCGAAGCGCGTGCTGTGTCCAGAGCGGAGTAGTCGGCCGAGGACTTACCCTCGGCCGAACCTAGCGGAAAACCAGCTCAGCTGTAGTTCGGCGTCGGCGGACGGTAGTCTGCCAGCCGAATCGACTGGAACCACTCGATCGTTTTGATCAGTCCTTCGCGCAGCGGGATCTTCGGTTCCCACTGCAAATGCTTGCGAGCCAGAGTGATATCCGGCTGCCGTCGAGTGGGATCATCCGGAGGCAACGGCTTGTGGATCAGCGTGGACTTCGAACCGGATAGCTCGATGACCTGCTCAGCTAATTCGCGGATCGTGAACTCGCCCGGATTACCAATATTGACTGGCCCGATGAAATCGTGCGGCCCGTTCATCATGGCGATAATCGCGTCAACCAAATCGTCGCGGTAGCAGAACGAGCGGGTCTGTTGGCCGTCGCCAAACAACGTGATTGGTTCACCCGCAAGGGCCTGGCGAATGAAGTTGGAGACCACGCGCCCATCGTAGGGATGCATCCGGGGCCCATAGGTGTTGAAGATCCGCACGATCCGGATATCCACCTTGTTGGAGCGGTGGTAGTCCATGAACAGCGTTTCCGCGACCCGTTTGCCTTCGTCATAACAGGCGCGCTGGCCGATCGGATTGACGCTGCCGCGGTAACTTTCTGGCTGGGGGTGCACTTCCGGGTCACCGTAGACTTCGCTCGTGCTCGCCTGCAGAATCCTCGCCCCACAGCGTTTGGCGATCCCCAGCATATTGATCGCGCCCATGACCGATGTCTTGGTCGTCTTGATCGGATTGTACTGGTAATGCCCCGGGGCAGCCGGGCAAGCCATGTTGTAGATCTGGTCCACTTCCAAGTAGATCGGCAACGTGATGTCGTGGCGGATCAACTCGAAGTTTGGCTTCTCCAACAAGTGAACGACGTTGGATTTCTGACTGGTGAAGAAATTATCGAGGCAGATCACATCGTGCCCTTGGTCGACCAGTCGCTCGCAGATATGGGAGCCGAGGAATCCGGCCCCGCCGGTGACGAGGATACGTTTGATCATCAGGCAAATGGGGTTCGTGGAAGGAAGACGACAAGTAACCGCGAGTCCAAGCCGAGCAGGCTGGGCAGTATAGTCATCGGGGTGGATAATGCTAAATGCCCACGCCGCCGCCAAATCTCAACTGCCGTTCCCGTTTGCCCTAAGGTCACTCCGTTGCCCCAGTCTCCATCGTCTTACCGCGTTGAAATCAGCAAGGAAGCTTTTTCCTTTGCTGCGGCTCACTTCATCACCTTTGCCGGCGACATCTGCGAGCGAATTCACGGCCACAACTATGGCGTCCGCGTAACGGTCGAGGGGCCGCTGGACGAAAATCGTTACGTGATCGACTTCATTGCTCTTCGCGATGCCGTGCTGCGAATCACCTCGGAGCTGGATCATCATGTGTTACTGCCGGAACATCATCAGGAAATCTTGATATCGCGAGACGAGCGGGAAACGACGGCTCGCTTCCGCGACCGGCGGTGGGTATTCCCCAATGAGGACTGTGTGATGTTGCCAGTGGTCAACACGACTGCCGAGGAAATCGCCCGCGTGATCGCAGAGCGGCTGCGGGACGCGATATCCGAAAAAACACCTGCCGGGATTGCGTGGATCGAAGTGGGAGTCGACGAAAACCACGGCCAGTGGGGCATTTATCGCCTGCCGTGGTGACTTTCCGATTGCGACAGAAAAATCTGCAGAATCGTCAAAGTTTAACAGCTGCCTCGCCGATACCTACTTCTGGGCGCCGAGGTCGTGCTGCCGGTCGGCAGTAAGAGCTCGGACGTGTGGGGGGCTTCCACACTCAACCCGCTATCGACGGACTGCTTGCGCAACTTCTCGCGACGATCTGGCACTGCGTGTTTACGCAGGCGGCTTTGATCGGCGGAGGGCGTTGCTGGCTGCCGGTACGGGACTGCCACGGAAGTCCTGGGATGAACCACTCGTTAATCAAGTTCGCCACCTACCTGCAACTGTTTGTCGCGATCTTCATGGCTACCGGCTGTGCGACCACGCAGCCGTTCTTCGCCAATGAATCGCCCGACCTGCAGTACTATCTCGGCGCTGCCACGCGGGTCGAGTATCCAGACGTGGCTACCGAGAGTCTCGCCGAAACGACCGAGGCATTGCCACCGCTGACGCTCAGCAACCACAACTACGGCCAGTACTGGGACCTGGAGTTGGAGGAGTGCGTGTCGATCGCGCTGCAGAACGCCAAGTTCTTCGTGACCACGACCGGCACTGCCGAACAGCGTCAAAACGTGGCTGCTCAGTTCACCAGTGGCACGTCGGACCAGTTCGGCAGCATCTATGACTTGGCGGTCCAGCAGACCACGACCCAGTCGATTCCGCTGACGATCGACGGCCAAGGCAACCGGGTCCTGCCGCGCGGCGTGCTGCGAGCCAACCAGATCGGTGGCGTAGAAGACGCCCTGGCCGAGTTTGACGCGCAGACCAGCAGCTTCATCAGCTGGGGCAACACCGACCGGCCGCGAAACGTCGGCCCGGGAAACCCCTTTAACCCGCAGCTCTATCAGTCCGATGATTTGACGCAGCAAGCCGCGATTAGCAAGCGGTTGGCCACCGGCGGCGTTGCCACCTTGCGTCAGCAAACGATTTATAGCAGCAACAACATCGCGCCCGGCATCGCTCGCACGGTCCGCAGCGACTGGACGGCACTCGTTGAAGCTCAAGTCCAGCATCCGCTGATGCGGAACCGTGGGACGCTCGTCAACCGGATTCCGGTGGTGTTGGCCAGCCTCAACGAAGACATCGCGATCACGGAGTTCGAAGTCCAAGTCCGTAACCTGGTCCGCGACGTCGAAGTCGCCTACTGGGATCTGTACGTCGCCTATCGCAACGTCGCCACGACGATGGTCGGTCGCAACAGCGCTCAGGCCACCGCCCAGTTCGCACGGCTGAACCTCGAGGGCGGCACGGGAACTCGTCAGGACCTGGCACAAGCAACCGAGCAGTACTATCAGTTCAAGGGCCAGCTCGAATCCGCACTCGCTGGAGCCAACCTGCCCGGCGTGGACCGGCTGGGTGTGTACGGTGCTGAGCGTGCCTTGCGTGAGCGGATGGGAATTTCGCCGACCGATGGCCGACTGATCCGCCCCATCACCGAGCCGACGATCGCCCGTGTCGAATTTGACTGGGACGAATCGGTTGCTCAGGCGGTCTACCTGACGCCGGAACTCCGCCGCACCAAGACCCGAATCAAGCAGACTGAACTCGAGCTGATCACCGCCAAGAACCAAATCCTGCCGGAAGTCAACTTGTCGCTGCTATACCGCTGGGTGGGTGTCGGCGACGAACTGGGTCTTGGCCGTAGCAGCTCGGGCCCAGGGTTCCCCAATCCCGGATCAACGGCACTTGGAGAGTTGACCGACGGTGACTACCAGGAAGCAGCGATCCGGTTGGATATTCAGCCGACCGCGATCGGTGCTCGACGTGAACTGGCTCGGATCCGTAACGCACAGCTTCGTCTGGCTCGGGAACGGGCGTTCTTGCAGGAGCAGGAACGGCTGCACGTGATCCTACTGAGCGACGCCTGGGCAAAGGTCTCGTCGCACTACCAGCTCGTACAAACCAACTCACAGCGCTGGCAGGCCTCGGAGCAGGAAGTGCAAGCTCGACTTGCCGAATACCAAGGTGGACGCACACCGGTGAACGTCGTGCTGCAAAGCCAGCTGCGCCGAGCACAGGCACAAATCGACTACTACCGGGCCCTTGCCGAATACAACAAATCGATCAACTTCGTGCACTACCTGCGTGGCACCCTGTTGCAACACAACAACATCGAAATCGCCGAAGGCCCGTGGCAGTCGAAGGCTTACTGGGACGCTCTGGAGCGTGCTCGTGAGCGGAGTGCTGGCCGCAAATGGCAGTACGGTGTCTCGCGGCCCGAGGTCGTCCGTCAAGGAGCGATCGCCGATCCGCAGACCGCCGCAGCCGGTGGACGATTTATCGGCGACGAAGGCACGCTGCTGCCGCCCGCCGATGCCAACTTCGATCGTCAGTTGGACGTGCAAGACACGCTCGGTCAGCCGCTGGACCGGCAGCCGGTACCCGTCAACGATGTGCCGCTCAGCCGACTGGCGTCGCCCGCCGACATCCTCACAGAGCAGGCACC
>CALELC010000599.1 GCA_937904535.1 uncultured Planctomycetaceae bacterium | reverse complement strand
GGAGGCGTTCCGGAAACTCAACGACGCCGATTTGCGCTTTGGCGAAATCGAAGATCATCAGGGCCGCAAGCTGGAACTCTCCCATGCGACCTTCGGCCAATTGATGATCAGCCCGGACCGTGCGGTGCGAAAGCGTGCCTTTGAACAATATTACAAACCGTTTGCCGACCACGAGAATACGCTCGCCGCGACGCTCGCTGGCAGCATCCATCGCGACGTCTATTACGCACGCGCTCGCAACCACGATTCGAGCCTCTCCGCCGCACTCTTCCCGGACAATGTGCCTACGGAAGTCTATGACAACTTAGTCAACTCGGTACGGGACTCACTCCCGGCGGTGCATCATTATCTGGAAGTTCGCCGGCGCAAGATGAATCTTAGTGATATTCACCACTATGACACCTACGTGCCGATCCTATCGGGCATCAAAAAGCATCACACGTGGAATCAAGCGGTTGACGTAATTTTGGCGGCGCTGGCGCCACTGGGCAGCGAATACACCGAGGTGCTCGCCGAAGGGCTGCGGGGTCGCTTGTCAGATCGCTACCCCAATCGCGGCAAACAGAGCGGCGCGTTCTCCTGTGGCTCGTACGATGGCGATCCGTTCATTATGATGAACTTCAAGGAGGAAGTGCTCAATGATGTGTTCACCCTGGCTCATGAAGCTGGGCACAGCATGCACAGTTGGTATTCAGCTCGAAGCCAACCTTTCCAGTATTACAACTACACCATCTTTGTTGCGGAGGTGGCCAGCACCTTTAACGAGCAGTTGCTCACGGAGTACCTGCTCAACCATGCCGCCGATGATCAAGAACGCGCCTATCTGATCAACAACGAACTCGATAGCATCCGCGCCACCGTGGTTCGGCAAACGATGTTTGCTGAGTTCGAGAAACGCACCCATGAGATGGCTGAGGCGGGGGAACCGTTGACAGTGCAGTCATTCCGCAGCGTCTATCGTGAGCTGTTGGATGCGTATTTTGGACCGGAGTTTGTCGTTGACAAGGAACTGGAACTGGAATGCTTCCGGATTCCTCATTTCTACCGCGCGTTTTACGTTTATAAGTACGCGACCGGACTGAGTGCTGCGGTAGCGCTGTCGCGCCGAGTGCTCGGCGGTGGACAACAAGAATTAGACGATTACCTCCGATTTTTGTCAGGTGGTTGCAGCTTAGATCCACTGGATCTGCTGCGCGCCGCTGGTGTCGACATGACCAGTCCAGCACCGATTCAAACGACACTCAAGCGATTTGAAACCCTCACCAGTGAGTTGGACCGATTGATTTAGTCCTGGCAAACGGTGGAGGCGATCGATGACCTTGCTGCGCCTCACCGGAGGGCGTTTGTGTGATCCTGCGTCGGGTTTGACTGGCCTGGTGCAGGGCGATCTGTATATCCGCGACGGCCGCATCGTCGCGTCGCCCGCGTTGAATCCTTCGGGCAGCGATATCTCAGTAGGGCCAATATCGCCCGAGGAGCCGCTATTTGCTGAAGCGGATCAGACGCTCGACTGCTCCGGATGCGTGGTGATGTCCGGCGGGATTGATCTGCACACACACATCGGCGGCGGCAAAGTGACGCTCGCGCGGATGTTGATGCCCGAGTCGCTACCCTGCGACTTCCTACCAGCGGCGGGTGCCGCTGGCGATGCGTACCTGCGCATGGGCTACACGGTCGCCGTCGAACCAGCGATGCTTGCCTGCAACGCGCGACAGGCGCATGCCGAGATGGCAGACACTCGGTATCTCGACACCGCGGCTTATGTCCTACTGGGCAACGACAAGGTGCTGCTGAAATTAATTGCCGGTGGTGCTCCTCAAGCTCTCATCAATGACTATGTCGCGTATGTGATCACCGCTACGCAAGCAATCGGCGTCAAAGTCGTCAACGCCGGCGGCATCGATGCATTTAAGTTCAATGTGCGGGCGCTCGATGTCGATACGCCGCATCCGCAATATGGGATCACTCCGGCACAGATCATCCGACACCTGGCCACGGCGGTCTATGAACTTGGATTGCCACATCCGCTGCACGTTCACTGCAGCAACCTGGGAGTACCCGGAAATATTCAGAGCACACGGGCGACGATTGAAGCGGCCGCTGGCCTGCCGATTCATATCACGCATGCCCAGTTTCATAGCTATGGGAACGGTGGCCCGAAAGGGTTTTCATCGGCAGCGGCCGAATTGGCTGAGTTGCTTAGGAAACATCCCCATGTGACCATCGACGTCGGCCAAATCATGTTCGGCCAAACGGTGACGATCAGTGGTGACACAATGCACCAGTACGCGAACACACGGTTTGCGCGGCCGCGCAAGTCGGCGCTGGTGGATATTGAATGCGAGGCCGGTTGCGGCGTCGTTCCGTTCCGTTATCGCCACCGGCAATTCGTGCATTCACTGCAGTGGGCGATCGGATTGGAGTTGTTCTTGATGGTAGAAGATCCCAGCCGCGTGATGCTGACAACCGATCATCCCAACGGCGGGCCGTTCACCTCCTATCCGCATCTGATTCGGCTGCTGATGGATCGTTCCTTTCGCGAAACCGCATTGGCAGAGATCGAGTCCGAGGCTGCGGCTGCGTGTCAACTCGCGGGGATCGAGCGAGAATACACGCTTGACGAAATTGCCGTGATGACCCGTTCGGCACCGGCGAAATTGCTAGGACTTAGCAATCAGGGGACGCTAACGGCCGGCTCGGTTGCGGATGTGGTGGTGTATCCGGAGCATGACGACCGGCAGCGAATGTTCGCTTCACCGCGGTATGTCATTCGTCGCGGCTGCGTGATCCAGCCGCAGGACGTGGACAGTGCGTGCGGTGTTTCGCCGGCCAAAGACGCTCCCCAGATCCCTAAGTACACCCACACGATTCGACCTCACTATGAGCTTTCTTCGGTCGCGAAATTGAGTCAGCTGCATGCCGAAAGTGCTTCGTTTTCGCTGGCAAATCTCGTGATCAGCGACGACGAGCTGGCATCACAAATCGGAACTCAGCCGCTGATCCATCCCTGCCGAGCGTAGCCGCGGATAACAAGGAGCGATCATGCCGACTGAAGTTGCAGGCGTCCCGGTTGAAGACACATTCGCCGAAGCGTTCGATATGAAGGCCACGCGGTTCGTGGTGACCGCCGAAACCATCGACTGGGCGCGCGACGCGGCAGCGGCGATGTGCGGCTTTGGTACCAGCGTGATCGCTTGCGGAATTGAAATTGCGGTGGAAAGCGAATTGACATCAGAGCAGACTCCCGATGGTCGTCCTGGTGTCGCGATCTTAGCGTTTGCCATTTCGGGGAAAGAGCTGGAATCCCAAATCCCACGTCGCGCTGGCCAGTGCGTCTTGACGTGTCCTACCACAGCACTGTTCGCCGGTTGCGACGGTGAAAAGCGGATTCCTTTGGGTAAGCAACTCCGCTACTTTGGCGACGGGTTTCAGATCAGCAAACACATGGGTGGTCGACGCTACTGGCGAATTCCCGTGATGGACGGTGAGTTTCTCTGTGAAGAGGACACCGGGCGAGTGGATGCGGTGGGGGGCGGTAACTTTTTGCTGCTTGGCCGCTCACTTCACGCAGTGGCCCATGCTTGTCGCGCCGCAACTGCCGCGATTGCTCCGCTGGCTGGCGTGATCACGCCCTTCCCCGGCGGCGCAACGCGCAGCGGCAGTAAAGTTGGCTCCAAGTATCGCGGACTGTTTGCCTCAACCAATGAAGCTTATTGCCCGACGCTCCGCGCCTTGGTCAATCAGCCGTTCGGTGACGAAGTCCATTCGATCTTAGAAGTGGTTATCGATGGCCTCGCTCCCGATCGGATCGCTGAGGCAATGCGCGTCGGGATCACGGCCGCGTGCGAAGCCGTTGGACCAGCGGGCTTGGTTGGGGTCACGGCCGGCAATTATGGCGGCAAGTTGGGACGACACCATTTTCACCTGGCCGAGGTGCTCCAATGAGCGGGCTGCACCTGTCGTTGCAAGTTGCTCCGACTGCGGCTGTCGATGCTTCGGCGCTCGGCGGAAACCTCTTGGAGTTATCGGTCGCGGAGGTAGCGCGGCTGCCGCTGCCGACCATCGGGATCAACCACACAATTTGTGTAGGCGACTGCTTTGCGGTCGCTGCTCGCGATGACGGTCGTGGGGTAATCGAAGGCGATTTGCGGCGGTTTCACCGCTTGGGCTCCCGCTGGGCTGCAGGAGAACTGCGCGTTGACGGCGATGTCGGTGAAGGTTTTGCGTCCCAAATGCAGGGTGGCGCCGTCGTCTTGCGAGGCAACGCTCTGGCCGGTGCCGCCGAACAGCTCCGCGGTGGGCGTTTGCAAATCCTAGGAAACGTCGCCGAAGAACTCGGCCGGCCGTTGTCGGGAAGGCGGAGCGGGATCAGTGGCGGACGGGTCATTGTCACCGGCAATGCAGGCGCCCGCGCCGGGTACCGAATGCGCCGCGGGCTGATCCTGATCCTCGGCGATTGCGGTGACGCTGCGGGATGTGACCTGGTCGCTGGAACATTGGTGATCGGCGGCACAGTCGGCAATGATTTGGGAGCCGGGATGCGGCGAGGTACGCTTGTCGTCCCCCAAACTGCGACGCTTTCGTCCGTGCGTTTTAGCTCGCCACGGCAGGAACAACTGGGAATTGCACGCCTGCTGGCGGCCGATATCGCTACCGACTCACCCGCTATCGCCGCAGCCCTGCGAACGAACATTGGTCGCGCGGTTGGCGATCTGAGCGCCGGTGGGATGGGAGAAGTTTGGGTTTACGGTCACTGATCCGGTAGCCGTTCGCTGAAGTGGTTGTCAGGCGCCCCGAGCCATTGCAGTTGCAACCACGACTGCAGGGGCGTTGCGTGTGACAACCGCCGCCAACGATAATCAGATCGGAATACGTCTCTGAAACGAACACTCTGAGGAAATCCGCAGCCCCTATGAGCACCGCAAGCGCATTAGACACGACGATTGCGGTGGTTACCCCAGAGAACATCGCATTCGACTATCAACTGGCTGGCCCTTTTCGCCGCCTGCCGGCCTATCTGATCGACTTGGTCGTCCGCAACGGACTGATCTTAGTGATTTTGATCGTGATGCTATTGCTCGGGGTCTTGGCTCAGTTGCCCGTTCCGTCATCTCTGTTGGCGACCCTGTTCATCATCAGCTACTTCTTGATCAGCTGGTTTTACGGGACGGTAATGGAAACCTATTTCAACGGTCGAACCGTTGGGAAATGGGCCTGCGGGCTGCGGGTCATCTGTCTCGATGGGCGGCCAATCGATGGCACCCGAGCTGTCATTCGCAACCTGCTGCGAGTTGCCGATCTCGCCCCCTATGTGGCGTTGAGCCAACTGGATGACGAAATTCCACCGATTTTTTTAATTCCGACGGGGATCATTGGCCTGGTCAGCATCATCTGCACGCGGCGAATGCAGCGACTCGGTGATTTGGCTGCGGGTACGATGGTCGTGGTTGACGAGCGCTCGTGGCGACTGCCTGTGACGAAACTTGACGATCCCCGCGTTGCGGCATTGGCGACATTCATACCCGGCGACTATCGCGTCTCGCGAACGATGGCCCGCACGCTGGCGACCTACGTCGAGCGGCGTGCCTATTTGACTCCGGCTCGGCGGCGTGAGGTAGCGCGCACGCTGGCTGAACCGCTTCTGCAGCGGTTTGAGTTTCGCCCCGATATCGACCCCGACCTGTTGATGGTGGCACTGTATCACGCGACGTTTCTCGCCGATCCGCGTGATCCGCCGCCGGATTTAGGACCGCTGGCCAACCACAGTCCGCTGCTCAATGCCAAACCTCCGCTGCCCGCGGGCGCTGGAGCCCAAGGAGCGGTTTCCGAAGCGTCGGCCGTTGCGGAAGTCGATGACTCTTCGGCCGGTAAGATGGAGGCTGTCCAATGATCATTGCGGCGGTCTTGGAGCGGCGACAACATCAGTGGTCAGAGCTGGAGCGGCTCTGCGATGCGATGGAAGTCTCCGGCAAATTGAAAAAAGGGGACGCACAGGAAGTAAGCCGATTCGCCAGTCTGTACCGCGCCGCCTGCGCCGATTTGGCACTGGCGGACTCCTACCAGTTGCCGCCGGCCACCGTAACGTACCTGCACCGGTTGGTCGCACGGGCGCACAACAACCTGTACCGCGCCAGTCGCTTTAGCCCCGGTACCTGGACCGAAACGATTCTCGAGACCGCTCCGCGGCAGATCTTTAGTGATCCGTGCGTGTGGGTGGCGACGCTGTTGTTTTTCGGACTGTTCACGATCGCGATGGTGATCGCTTACCAGGAAACCGCGTTCCCGAACTTCGCTGCGGCGATCGTTGGGCAAGAGCAACTCGAACAAGTCGAAGAGATGTACAGCAAGCCGATTGCTGGCTCGTTGGATCAGTATATTTTTATGGCCGGGATGTATATCCGACACAACACGGGTATTGGATTGCAGTGTTTTGCATTGGGAATTCTGATCATTCCCTGCTTGTTCAAGCTGGCCTTCAATGCGGTGGCGCTGGGGACGATCTTCGGTTATATGGCGCGGCCAGATTCCGCAGGCGGTGATAACTTTCTGCATTTCGTAACGGCACATGGACCGTTTGAGCTGACGGCAATTGCGCTGGCGGGAGCGGCTGGGCTGCGGCTCGGTGTCGGCTTGTTTGCAACCGGCGGACTGGCGCGAATCGATTCGCTTTATCGTTCTGCCCGCGCAGCGGTTCCGATTATGGCGGCATCCGCCGTGTTGTTTTTTCTTGCGGCACTCACCGAGGGCTTCATTTCGCCGAGCCCGTTGCCCTATCTGGTCAAGGCTGCCTGGGCTGTATTGTCGTCTGGCTTGATCAGCTTCTACTTTGTCGTGCTCGGATTCCCGACGAATTTGGTGATCTACCGGGATGAGGACGACGCCCCGGCGGTGGTCGATCCCTTCGCCGAAGACGATGTGCCGGAGGTTGCCGGTGCAGCTTGATCGCACGAACGTCGTGATCCGCGCGCGGACGCTCACCGAAATCGGCGACCTAGCGCTGATCTTGATCCGCTGCTATCCGGGAGCTGCGATCTTAGGATTTGCGGCTGGCGCGCTGCCATGGGCGTTGCTTAACTGGTTGTTGATCGGCTGGATCCCGCTGCCGCATTTCTCGGAAGGCGTCCACGACGAGCAGATGACGGCAGCCCTCAACCGCTACCTGTTTCTCATGATCAGTCTGGTGAGTTTGCAAACTCCGATCGCAGGCGTGCTCACGACGATGCTGATCGGGCGAGCTGTGTTCGAACAGCAAGTCACATGGCGGAGCGTACTGGCGGACTTGCGAGCCACCTTTTGGCGCTGGTTTTGGGTGCTCGGAGTGCTGCGCGGGCCCATTCCGCTGATGCTCCTCTTGGCCAGCAACTGGGGCCAAGAGTTCGCCGTGGGCCGCGAGATCTTGATGCCGTTGGCCTGTTTGCTGATCGCTGGGATCCTGCGCGGCTGGCGTCCTTTTCTGCCTGAGATTCTGCTGTTGGAACGGTGTCCGCTGCGATCGCGATCACCGGAGGTGATCACGGCGGGGCGTCGTAGTGCAGCGCTGCACGGGCCGCTGTCCGGCGAGTTGCTCGGCCGTTTTGTGACCGTCACGATGATGCTCGGCGTGCTGTTCTTGGCCGTACTCTATTCACTCGGGTGGGCCCGTGGGGTGTTGTTTGGCTGGTGGGATTGGTCGCTGGTGGTTTACTGGCTATTTGTGCCGGCATCGCTGTGGGCGGTTGCCGGGATGAGTGTGCTGATTCGCTTTCTCAGTTACCTCGACGCACGCATTCGCTTAGAGGGCTGGGAAGTCGATCTCGCTGTGCGCGCTGAAGCCGAGCGGCAATTCGGTGAAGGCGCCGGGAGGTTGAACTCGGCAGTTGGGGATACTGCCAACAAACGGGCGATCGGTGTCGCACTCCTATTGATCGGTGCGTCGTACTGGCAGATGATGCCCGCATCTGCGGACGAACCAGCACGAGGGTCCGGCGTTTCTGCCGCTCAGGTCTCAGACGATCCACCGGTCGTCCCTGTCGAGATTGCGCTGCCGGAGGCATCGCTGTGGTATGACGACGAACAACAGGTGCTGCGGCCGCTTCCGGTGACCACCAGCACTCCCCGAGCCGAGCATCGCGACAGCCGCTGGGAACCGGCTCCTCCCAAGCCGGCGGCCACGACGGCTCCCATCAACCCGGGGTTTGATGGCTGGCGAATCGTTGGTTGGATCCTGCTCCTCGTGCTCGCATTCGCGTTGATCGCGCTGGTGTTTTACCTGTTCAGCAAGATCGAACCGGACGTCATGGAGACTCGGAAGCGGGGTCTGGAATCAGGCGGTGAAGTGCTGGATGAGCAGACACTCGAGCGGATCAGCCAACTCCCAGCGGAAGTTCGCCATACCGATGTCGATTTGCGAACCGAAGCCGAACGGTTGATGAACGCCGGTCGGTTCGACCAAGCGATCATGCTGCTGTTCGGTCACCAACTGTTGCTGCTGGACCGGGCTGGAATTTTGCGGCTGGCGCGCGGCAAAACCAACGGACGCTATCTTCGCGAGACCCGTGGTAAGTCGCCCGAGGCGCATGCGTTGTTTGCGAGCACGGTTGCAGCGTTCGAAGCGTCCTACTTCGGCGGTCACACACCGACGCCCGACCAGTTTGCCAGTTTGTGGGCGGAGAATGCGGAACTGCAGGCGATCGTCGATGCGAAGTGGGGGGCGGCGGCATGATCCGATCCGGCGATTACCCCGATTGCCTGGCTTGCAGTCGTTCTCCGATCGGCTGGCTGTTGGTCGTGTTGTTCGCATTCAGCGGCGGCTGTAGCAAGGACCTGCCAACGGAATACGGATACAGCAAAGGACGCAGCGGAACGGCCAGCATCAACGGCCTGGGGGCCCTGCGGCAAAGTTTTGAAAGCAATGCGTGGGAAAGTCGTGACCTGCATCGTTTGAACGATCGACTGCAGTCGATCGACGCGCTGGTTTGGACGCCCACGCTGCACAAAGCCGACGAATCGGAAGCTGTCGCCTGGTTGCAGGAGTGGCTGGGCGAGCGACCACGAACGCTGATCTATGTACTGCCGGATCGGGGAAGCGAGCCATCCTACTGGGAATCGGCACGTGAGCTGGCGCCCTCCGACCAACGAGTTGAGTATCGTCGCCGCTACGCCCGTAGCCTGACCAGGACAATGACTCACTGGACTCCGGGCTCGTATGATCCTCAGGACAGCAAAACCGTCATCGACCGCTCCTGGTTTCGCGCCGAGCGAATGCCGGGGACGTTGCCGGGCTGGAACATCACCGCCCGAGACGAACCCGGCGGTGACGATGTCTGGCACTCGGAACCGTTGCTCCAGAGGGACGACGGAAAGATCTTGGTGATGCGGATCACGCCCGACGATTGGGACAACCAGGCACCGAGTGATACTCCCTCTGGAAGCAACTCGCAAATCCTCGTCGTCGCCGGTGGTTCACTGGTCACCAACTACGGCATGACAACGTTGACCGGACAAGCCGTTGCCCGGTCGTTGATTGCTCACAGCAACGGGACCACCAGCGGTACAACAAAACGCGTTGGCTTCCTGAGGTCCGGCCCTGAGGGTGTCCCGGTAAGCGACTCGGACGAGCCGCCCGCACTCTCGGGAATGGAACTGCTGACGGTCTGGCCACTGAGCTTGGTCACCATGCATCTAGCGTTAATTGCCATCGTCGCCTGTTTGATCGTGCTGCCGATCTTCGGGCGGCCGCGGCGTATTAAGGAACGCTCACCCAGCGATTTCGCGGACCACATTCGCGCGATCGCAGCGCTGATGCAGCGCACTGGGGGCGAAGCTTACGCGGCGTCGCGAATCAGCGATTACTTTCGCCGAATCCGCGGGGAAACCACCGGGCCTTGGGTGCTTCCTGAAACGCACGATCAACCTCTGCCTATCTCAGCGCGACCGCATCCACCCGCGAGCGTTTCAGCGGGTACACTTGCTTCGCACCCGGAACCTGTAACCGACGAGTCTCGAGTTGAATCTTCACACGATCCCACCCGCCATTGACGTCGCCACGGTTCGCCAGACCTACGATGCGATCACTGCCGAGGTGAGCAAGCTGTATGTTGGACAAGACGAACTCGTCTTGGGAACGCTGACCGCGCTGTTCAGTGGCGGTCACGTGTTGATCGAATCGGTACCGGGACTCGGCAAGACGCTGTTTGTCCGTACGCTTTGTCGCATCTTGGGCTGTCAATTCGGGCGTATTCAGTTCACGGCAGACTTGATGCCGTCGGATATCACCGGGGCGCCGGTGTACGACATGCAGCACTCCGAGTTCCGCTTCCGTCCCGGCCCGGTATTCACTCAGTTGCTGTTGGCCGACGAGATTAATCGCTCGCCAGCCAAGACGCACGCAGCGTTACTGGAGATCATGCAGGAATACCGTGTGACGGTTGACGGCACCAGTCACCCGGTGCCGCTACCGTTTCTGGTGTTGGCCACGCAGAATCCGCTGGAAAGTGAAGGCACGTATAACCTGCCTGAGGCGCAGCTCGATCGCTTTATGTTCAAGCTCTGCGTCGGTTATCCGAGCAGTGAAGAAGAAGCGGAGATCCTGCGTCTGCACAGTCAGCAGATCAATTTGAACCAGCGGCTCGTCGACGAGGTCTCTACCGTCACCAACCCGCAAATGGTTTCCGCGATGATCCAGGCCTGTTCTCAGGTGACCGTTGCTGACAACTTATTGGAATACATCAACCGGATTGTCCGCGCGACACGTGATTGGCCAGCGTTTCACCTCGGTGCTTCGCCCCGGGCCGGGATTGCCCTGATGCAGGCCTCACGAACTCTGGCGGCGTTCTCAGGACGCGACTATGCGATCCCCGACGATGTGGCGGAGATCACGCTTCCGGCGCTTCGTCACCGCGTGCAGTTGACGGCCGAAGCGGAAGTCGAAGGTCGCCGCGTCGATGAAGAGCTGCGGACGATGATCCAAGGGATCGAGGTCCCTCGAAACTAGCCGAGAAAGTTTAGGAGTTTGGTGACGAGATATGTCAGGAGACGCGCATCCCTTCAGCTATGCGATCATCGGTGCCGGTGCGCTCGGTGGGCTGTACGGCGGTATGTTGGCCAACTGTGGTGCCGAGGTGCATTTTTTGCTCCGCGATGGAATCGAGGAGGTGCGCCGTGAAGGCTGGCGAGTCGAGAGCGTGCGGGGAGATTTCCAGATCCCTGGCGAACAGCTCCATTTGCACGACGACGCCAGCACGTTGCCGCCCTGCGACGTCACGATCGTGGCGCTAAAGACGACGCAAAACCACCGTTTGCCAGAATTGCTTGCCGCACCGACGAGTCAAGGCGGTGTCGTGCTGTGCCTGCAGAATGGGCTGCACAGCGAAGCCGACTGCGCTGCTGTGGTCGGACACGACCGGGTGCTCGGTGGCTGTTGCTTCTTGTGCAGCAATAAAATTGGCCCTGGCCAGATCCGCCATCTCGACTATGGGCGAATTGTCATGGGCGAGTTCACGCCCGCCGAAGCTCCGCCAGCGGGTATCACGCCGCGTTTGCAGCAGATCACCGACCACTTGCGTCGTTGCGGGATCGATGCCCACGCCACCGGAGATCTGTGGATGGCACGCTGGCGGAAACTGCTCTGGAATATCCCCTTCAACGGGCTGTCGGTCGTCCTCGGCGCATCGACGAAGGACCTGATCGAGGAGCCATCGTCAGCGGCGCTGGCCGAAGACATGATGGTTGAAGTTTATCAGGCGGCTGAGGCGTGTGGACGGAAGTTGCCTGATGATGCAATCGCCGCAACGCTCGATCACACTTGGCAGATGGTGCCCTACGACAGCAGCATGCGGCTGGACTATCTGGCAGGACGGGAAATGGAACTGGCAGCGATTTTTGCAGCACCGCTGGCTGCGGCAGCAGCGCATTCGCTGCGAATGCCGCGCGTCGAGATGCTGCATCGCCAGCTGGAGTTCCTGCAACGGATGCGGCTCGGGTGAGATCAATTTGATGCGACACTGCTGCGCCCGCGATGCGGCGACGAGCTAGGAGCGGCGGGAGAATTCTGCGACGATTTTCCACAAACGAGAACAAATCAGTCGCCCGTGCGTTACAGCTACAGGATGTCTTGTTTGCCCGGCAGGAGGCCTGGGATATATTCTCGTTAAAAAATGGGATGATCGAGAGCTGATCATCCGCCAATTCTCGCTAGCGGCACGAGGTTTGCCACGGCAGGATGAATCGAGGGGATTGGCAACCCGGACAACAACAGGTTGAGCACCGAGCGAGCGTGGCATCCACGGTAGGTTTGGTGAAACCCGCTGATGCCTCGGCGCGTTTCCAGATGCCGCTATAAGCGAGAGTCGGTTTCCTAACCTCGTCCTTTTTGCTTGAGAGATTACGTGAGCTTTTTATCCAAGGATGGCTCGATGCGGCTGCAATCGACAACGCGGCACGAGCCCAACCCCACCTTGACCTTTCATGGATCCCAGGTTCGCGAAACCGATGAAAAGCTGCTCTCAGCCTACGAAAAAATGATTGCCCTGCAGCAACTGAGCTGGACCGGCCACTACCACTTGCGCAAACTGCTCGGTCGCGGGGGACAAGGCGAAGTTTATCTGAGTGAATACCGCGGCACCGACGAATTCACATTGCCGGTGGCAATCAAAGTCTTCTCCCCTGAACGCTATGCTTCGGCCAGACGCTATGACGAAGCGATGGGACGGATCGCGGGGATCGCCGCTCGGATCGCGTTAATCCAGCACGACAACGTGTTGGATGTGCAGAACTTTTTCGAACGCGATCGCATCCGCATCATGATCATGGAGTGGATCGACGGTTATGACCTTCGCCGATTGGTGATGCCCGAATGTCTGCACTCGCTGGAGGGCCGAATCAGCGCGCGACGTTGGCACTATATCAACGAAGTGATTCTGACTGAGGGGCCGGTTCAGTCTCGGTTCAAGCCCGGCGTGGCGGTAGCAATTGTTCGGGAGTGTCTTGGAGCACTGGCTGCCCTGCATCGCGAAGGAATCGTGCACGGCGACGTGAAGCCGGCTAACATCATGCTCAAGCGGACCGGGCATGCGAAGTTGATCGACATGGGCTCGGCACTCGACTTTCAGAATCCTCCGCGTGACCGCGACTGCACGCCTTTGTATGCGGCGCCGGAAGTGCTCGAAAACAACGAGATCACGCCGCGCAGCGATTTGGCAAGCGCCGGTTACGTGCTGCTCGAACTGCTCAGCGGCCGCAGCCCCTTTGCGGGCGACATGAACCTCCGCGAATTGCTCGAAGCCAAGCGTGATCTGCCGCAGCGTCTCGACACGCTGTTACCCAACGAAGTGCTGCGGAACGAGTTGTTGATGAACTTCCTCCGCGGCTTGATCGCTCCTGATCCGAACCGCCGCTTCCCCAGTGCTGAAGCGGCAGAGCTGGTCGATCAAGGAGCCGCCGCGTTCCAGCGCCAGCTCATCATGGGTAATATGGCGACCGAGTACGACAACGACATTCGCGTTTGGCTCGAAGAGCTGCGTCAATTGGAGATCGGATAAGCAGGCGATGGATCAGGAGCATTTGGAGGTCGCGGTGCGGGCAGCGCGGGCCGGGGCGGTGGAATTGATGGCCCGGCGCGACTCGCGCGTGGTTTCCGAAAAGTCTCCTCGAGATCTGGTCACGGACGCGGATGTCGCGGCGCAGCGAGCGATTCGCGGCATCTTGGAAGCGAGCTTTCCAGGGTATGCCTTCGTCGGCGAGGAACAGGGCGAGAATCAACCCCCTGAGGCGGTTCGCAACAACGAACCAGGAGCCCCGCCGTGCTGGATCGTCGATCCACTGGACGGCACCGTGAACTTCGTTCACCGCTTGCAGAATTTCGCCGTCTCGATCGGCCTTTACGCACAAGGTAAGATGCGACTGGGCGTGATCTATGACCCGGTCTATCAGGAGTTATTTACAGCGATCGATGGCGGACCGGCATTGTGCAACGGCCGAGTGATGCGCACCAGTGGCTGCAGCCGCCTGGAAGATGCGCTTGTCGCGTGCAGTTTTCCCGCTGGCATCCGCCGTGATTCGCCTGAAATCGAGCGGTTTTTAAAAGTTCTGGAAAGCTGCCGTTCGCTCCGGCGGCTCGGATCCTGCGCCCTCAATATGTGCTATGTCGCCGATGGACGACTCGACGCTTATTGGGCGACGAGCGTGTACTGCTGGGATTCGGCGGCAGGAATCGTCATCTGCCGCCAGGCTGGGGCGACGCTCAGCCGCTATGACGGCGGTGAACTGGATGACTGGGTACCGCAGTTTTGCGTCTCCGCCAGTGACGAGTTGCACCATCCGTTGACCCGGCTGTTGGCCGGCGGCTCGGAGACCTAAAGTCAACGTGCGAGTTGGCAGCGACGACTCCACACGCCAGCGCATGGCCAGTGACGGAGCAAAGCACGACCCAACCGGAGATTCGTGTCGTCCCGATCTTGCAGAAGCTCGCCCGGGCAGTCACTGCCGATGCCTAAGCAGGGCCTGCATCCCTTACCACTCCACCGCGCCGACGCGGCGGGGCAGCGAGTACTGATTCTTCCGGTTGTGCAATTACACTAGCGGTCACAACTCACGTGGTACCCGTGCGGCGTCTTGCGGCGCAGCCGATCATAATGTCAGTTGATGCAGCGGCCCTCCGTGGCAGCTTGCTGCGGTCAGGCGCGTTCCTATCCCGCGAGTCCTGGTTCATCTTCAATGCGACTCAGCCGAAGGGCAATCCCCTTCGAGCGGAGACGTCCACTGTACCTACCTAAGTTTGGAAATAATGCCCACCGCCGAATCCGAAATCATTGCTGCCACCGAAAGCCTGCTCTCGGCGATTTTTCGCGGTGACTGGGCCCGTTACATTGAGCTGTGCGCTGACGACATCACAGCCATTGAGCCTGAGGCTCGCGGACATTTGGTTCAAGGACTCGGATTCCATCGGACCTACTTCCCCGAGTCTCCCCGACCTGAGCCCGCACCGGGTCAAGGGAGCACGGTCACCATCAGCAGCCCTCACGTACGCGTGATGGGCGACGCAGCAGTCATCGCCTACGTGCGGTTGGTTCAGTCGCCCAACAACGCTGGTGGATTTGAAACTTCTGCCTCCGAGGAAACGCGGGTCTGGCAGCGAGTTGACGGACAGTGGAAACACGTCCACTTTCACCGCTCACCGCTGTAGTTCGGCGATATGCACTCCTCCGCCAGCGAACCGATCACGATTCGTCCGTGTACCGCCGAGGACGTTGCCTCGGCGGTTCGTCAGCACAACAGCCTGCACATCGTCGGCTCGGCAACCAAGACGGCGATGGCCGCGTCGCGCGGCGATGCCGTTCGCTGCGATCTGTCGGGACTGACGGGCGTGGTGGAGCATCAACCGTCGGAGTTTTTGATCACGGCTCTCGCTGGCACGCGAATCTCCGAGCTGCAACAAACGCTCGCGGAACATCGTCAGTACTTCCCATTTGATCCGCCATTCGCCGAAGCCGGGGCAACGATCGGCGGAACGTTAGCCGCAGGGCTCAGTGGACCAGGCCGATTGCGATACGGCGGGATCCGTGACTTCGTGATGGGAGTGCGGTTTGTCGACGGTTTGGGAAATATCGTTACCGCCGGTGGCCGGGTCGTGAAGAACGCTGCTGGCTACGACATTCCCAAACTGATGGTCGGTAGTTGTGGTTATCTCGGGGCACTGGTTGAGATCACCCTCAAGGTATTCCCCAGCCCGCTGCACGAACTCACACTCCGAATCACGGCCAGCGATTTTCAGGCGGCTGTGGAACTGCAAACAAAGCTTGCTCGTTCGCCGATTGAGCTGACAGCGCTTGATCTGATCCCCGAAGCCACGTTGTGGGTGCGGATCAGCGGCGAGTTGGCTGCCGTGGAAGCCACCGCGCAGCGGGTGCAGAGTGTCGTGTCGAGTCTCGATCCGGCAACGGTGGTCGAGCGTTGGGAGGACGCAGATCAAGTTTGGCGTCCCTTATCCGACGGGAGTTGGCTGGAGGCTGATGATCGGCTCGTTCGTGTCCCCCTTCCTCCCGGCAAAGTGATCGAGCTAGAAAAGTCGCTGGCCGAGACGCTGGTCCCGCGGCGGTACAGTGTTGCGGGTAATTTGGTCTGGCTGCGATGGCCGGGAACGCGTCCGCTCGGTCAACTCGACGAACTGCTACGGTATCACAGCTTGGGCGGGTCTGTCCTGCTGGGTGAATGCGGTCGGTATCGTCTCGGTGCCCGCGGCGACGCGGTGATCCTCAGCCGGATCAAGCGGGCGCTCGATCCCAATGGCAAATTCGTGGGTACTCCGTAAGATCTCAAGGCTCGCGGTGCGGTCGCGCTGCCGACACGAAACCTGTGCTATGCCTTGCCAGGTGAAACACGGAGCAGCGTCCCCACCCCTCATGCCGATATCGGCAAGTTAGCATCCGGAATGGCCTTTTCCATATAACGCCCTTCCCTCTCTATGTGCTGCAAACTCGTACCCGGTTCGTTCACTTTGCTTCGGGCCCACCAACCGCGCTGCTCGACGCTTGCGCGATTGTGGCAACACTG
>CALELC010000598.1 GCA_937904535.1 uncultured Planctomycetaceae bacterium | reverse complement strand
GAATGGGTGCAAACAGGCTGTGGAAATGGGCAATGTCGCCAAGTGAAACCGCACCTGTGGTGTCGCCATGGTAAGCCGCACCGATCGCCAGATATTGCGTTTTGGCCGATCCAGCGCCCAGCGAGTCAGTCGCCTGCTTCTTCGACACCAGGTTCCAGTACTGAATCGCCATCTTCAGCGCTGCTTCGACCGCTGAAGAGCCATCGCTGCTGAAAAACACATGCTCCAAATCACCGGGAGCGAGTTCGGCCAGCCGTTGTGCCAGTCGCGCGGTGGTCGGGCAGCCCATCCCGATCGAAGTCACGTGTGCGACACGGTCCAGTTGTTCGGTGACTGCCGCATTGATTCGCGGATGGCAATGTCCATGGACGTTGCACCACAAACTGCTGACCCCATCGAGCAGCCGCCTGCCGGAGGTGTCGATCAGCCAGTTGCCCTCCCCCCGCTCGATCAGCAGCGACTCGTACTCGGCCATCTGCGTGAATCCGTGCCAGTGATGCCAGCGGTCGGCATGCTGCAAGGCATCAGCATCCTGGCCAGCAATGTCGACATCTCGCGTGGCGGAGTCGTCCCGAGCGAGCGATAGGGTGTCGGAAGGTGCGGTGGATTCCTGCTGCGATTGACTCATCGATACCCACTTCAAGATTTCGGCGGACAGTTTGGCTTGAAGCTAACACGGTCGAGGAAAACGGGGCAGACCTAGCCGGCGGAGTGGGCCCGTTCCCGCTCGATTCGTTGCTCAACGCGTGATCCACGAGCGTCGAGCCGAGTTGCTCTGGTGCCCAGCCGGGGTGTTCGTGGTAAACTCTTGTAACGGTTGTGCTGGTTTTACCGCCGAATGTTGCCCCGCTGAATGCTGCCCCTTGGGGGGAAGTCGATCGCCGTGGGATGCGGCTCGTGCGAAGCAGACGCGGCCGCGCTGCATGGCACCGGCGCAACCGTTCTCTGTCCCAGCCCCTCCTCTCGCAGTCCTCAGGGCCGAGCACGTGGCACGCGAAGCAATTTACCAATCCTCTGATCCCGAACCTGAAGCGACGATTGTGCCAGCGGCCGAAGTCCGCGACCAGGATGTGCGCCTGCGTCCGGGCCGGATGGCGGAAATGGTGGGACAACAAGACGTGATCGAGCGATTGCAGATCGCGATCGACGCTGCTCGTCGGCGTGGTCAGCCGCTGGGACACATTCTGTTTGACGGCCCTCCGGGACTGGGCAAGACGACTTTTGCCACTGTGATTCCAGCGGAAATGGGCGTTTCGGTGCAGTTTGCCAACGGAGCCGCGTTGCGGGCCCCGAAGGACTTGATTCCCTACCTGACGAATCTCGAGCAGGGGTCGGTCTTATTCATCGATGAAATCCACCGCCTGCCCAAGAATGTGGAGGAGTATCTTTACACGGCGATGGAGGACTTCCGCATCGACATCGTGCTCGGCGAAGGGGTGAGTGCTCGGACGCTCAATCTGGAACTGCGGCCGTTTACCTTGATCGGCGCCACGACGCGTGCCGGGATGCTCAGCGGACCGTTGCGGGACCGATTTCAGATCCGCGAGCACCTCGGCTGGTACACCTTGAGCGAGTTGTGCGAGATCGTGCGTCGCAATGCGATGAAGTTGCGTGTGGAGGTCGGTGTCGAGTCGGCGATGGAGATCGCTCGCCGCAGTCGCAGCACTCCGCGGCTGGCGAACAACCGGTTGTTGTGGGTTCGCGACTATGCCCAGAGCCGAGCCGGCGGGGACATCTCGTTGTCGGTCGCGACGGCAGCTTTGCAGATGATCGGCATCGACTCGTTGGGGCTCGATAAGCAGGACCGTGGTTATCTCGACACGCTCACCCGCGTGTTTAGCGGCGGACCGGCTGGTCTGGAAGCGATTGCGCACACGATGAATGTCAGCAGCGACACGCTGGAAGACGAAGTCGAACCGTTTTTGCTCCGCAGCGAGCTGATCGTGCGAACGCGTCGCGGGCGAATCGCCACCGACAAGGCCTACCGGCACCTCCGCGCCGCCGCCTGACGCAGCGTTCGAGTTCCCCAGTCGCCGTTCACGCCTCGGCGGGTTTCTCGTTGGAGCTCACCCTTCCGCGTGCTTCGAAACCCGCTGGATTCCAGACTTCAGTCTGCATCCCTCGCTTCCGTCCAAACTCCCGCCGCGGTCCAGTACGGCCGAGCTTGCTGTCGTCCGGAGCGTTTTGTTAAAGCCGAGGGGTGAAAAGTCTGATCCACCTTCTGCCGAAGTCTCGCGCCGCTTGCCTGGTGTTGGCAAGCTCGTTGACGATTTGGACGCTGGTGGCAAGCAGCCTGTGCACGAGCGTCGGTTGCCGGGCGATCAGCCGCTACGGTGAGAGCCGGCAGAGTATTGCCGCGCGGCGACTCAGCCGCCAGGGCCACGAAGCGCTGCATGCCGGCCAGTGGGATGTTGCCGAAGGGTTGTTCACCAGTGCGCTGGAGCTGACCTCGAGCGACGACCGTGCCCACTGGGGGCTGGCCGAGTCGCTCTGGCAGCGCGGCGAACGCGAGGTGGCGCTCAAGCATATGGAAGCGGCGGTGCGGCTGAGTGCCTCGGATCCCCGGCTGATGCGGCGATTGGCTCGGATGTATCTCGACCTGGGGCGGCTGGCGGACGCGGAGCGACAGAGCATTGCTGCTCTGGCCGCCGACCGGCAGTCGGCCGAAGTGTGGTCGCTGCGCGGGGATTGCCTGCTGCAATCCGGGGATCAGGCCGGCGCCCTGGCTGCCTACCACCGGGCGCTGGCGTTGCAGCCGGATTATCCGGAAGTCCAATTACAGGCCGCCGAACTCTATCGGCAACAGGGGCGCTACGATCGCTTGCTGGCGACGATCGATCGCTTGAAAGATACGGTCGGCAGCGATGAGGTTTGTCCTAGCCGAGCCCATACCTTGCGCGGGATCGCGCTGCAGCAATTTCAGCGGCACAGCGACGCGCAGAAGTGCTTTCAAGACGCGATTCGAGGCGACCCCAGCGATCCCGAGCCCTACCTGTATCTAGCGGCGTTGTATTTGGAGCAAGGCAACATTGAAGCTGCGCGCGAGCCGCTGCGAGCTGCCATTGAGCTAGCCCCGCATTCGCAGCGGGCGATCGAGATGACCGCGCAGCTCAGCGACCTCCCCAATCGCGTCGCCAACTCTCGGGATGCGGCGGTCTTGGAGCGGTAGTCTCGGTCGCCAATCGCTCTGTCGATCGGATATCTCAGTTTCTGCATTTTGCAGATCGCGACATCCATCACTGGGGGCTATGCAGAAGTTAGGGTTCCAGGACCCGGTTCGACCGGCGAAGCGGCCGGCCACCTACGTCGCCGATCGCTCCGTCGATCGGAGTTTTCGGTTGGTTCTGCATTTTGCAGGTGGGGCCACTCGCGTTTACTGGCTGTGCCGGAGTGCGCGTTTCCAGAGCCCGGACCGACCGGCGGAGCGGTCGGCCACCTACGTCGCCGATCGCTCCGTCGATCGGAGTTTCCGGTTGGTTCTGAATTTTGCAGGTGGGGCCACTCGCGTTTACTCGCTGTGCCAGAGTGCGAGTTTCCAGACCCCGGACCGACCGGCGGAGCGGTCGGCCACCTACGTCGCCGATCCGAGTTTCCGGATTGCTGGCTGCTGGTTAGAAACTCTTCAGTTTTGAAGCATTGATCGGGATGATGTCCCGATTCGACCGGCGGAGCGGCCGGCCACCATCCGATCTATGCAATCAGTGGGTGGCAGCCAGTGTTCGCTACAAGAACGATCGAAGACAATCGTTCTCCGTTCGTTCTCCATTGAAAGCGGATCGGCGGGTGACGCTCACCAGTCGCGGTCTTCTTCGGAATTATCCGATTCGCCATCGCCACACCAGGCGGTCAGCGCAGCGAGCACCGAGTCGCGGCCACGCAGACTCGTCCAGACCGAATCTTCCACGTCCAGGCGGATTTCGTACTGGCCCTCCCGCATGCAGTCCGGCTCCCCGCAGAAATGCGGCAGATCGGCGACCCAAACCACGCGGTACAGCGGGACGTGTTTGTCATCAACCAGGACGATCGGAGAATCCATGAAACGTTGCAACTGTGAAAGTAGTAGCGAATGACGTGGGTGACGCGCTGCGCTTATCCGAGTTCACCACTGCGCACGGCGGCAGCGGCGACTGCGTTGATCAAGCCGGCGCGAACCCCATTTTGTTCCAAAGAACGCAGTCCAGCAATGGTTGTTCCTCCGGGGCTGGCCACGGCGTCCTTCAGCTGGGCGGGATGCTGACCGGTTTGCGCAACCATCTGAGCGGTTCCCAGCACCGTCTGCGTCGCCAGCTTCATCGCAATGTCACGGGGCAGGCCAGCGAACACGCCGCCATCGGCGAGTGCTTCGATCATCAGGCAGACGTACGCTGGCCCGCTGCCGCTGAGCCCCGTGACCGCATCCATCTGCTTTTCCGCCACCTCTGCCGCCCACCCAACCGAAGCGAATATCTCGTGAGCCTGCTGTTTATCCGCGGTGCTCACCCCGCCGCCGCAGCAGTAGGCCGAAGCACCGGCACCGACGAGGCAAGGCGTGTTGGGCATCACGCGAATCACGCGATCGGTGCCGAGCCAATCGGTCAGCTTGGCCAACTTCACCCCCGCAGCAACCGAGATCACCAGGCGGCCACCCCAGTGGCCTGCGGCCTGAGCGGCGACGACCGAAATCATGTCGGGCTTGACTGCCAGGATCACCGTCTCGGCCTGTGAAACCGCTGGAATGATCTGGTCATCGAGGCGGCAGCGCGGGTGATGTTGTCGCCACCAGTCCTTTGCTGCCGGATGAGGCTCAACGACATGCACCTGCTCGGCCGACAACCGCCCAGCTCGGATCAGCCCATCGATCAACGCTTGGCCCATCTGCCCGCCGCCGATCAGCGCGGTCGTGGCACGGGGGGACGACTCTTGACTCATGGTATTTCCAGCTTGTGAGAGGACGAAGCTTGATTGACTTTTAACCGCTCAGCACTCTACAGTGATCGGCTTTTCCCGCCCAGAAGACTGCGGCGAAACCGGTCTCGAACGATTTTGCGGGATCAAGTGTCGCCCCAGACGATCCATCAGCCACTTCCTAACAGCGAGAACATCCGAGCGTGCAAGAGGCGATACAGAAAGCAAACACCCTGATCGAAGCGATGGGATGGATTCGTCAGTTCCGCGGCAAAACCACCGTGATCAAGCTCGGCGGCAGCCTGCTGGAGGACGAAGAGGCTCGGCGGCACATTCTGCTCGATATCATCTTCATGGAAACGGTCGGCATGCGCCCGGTCGTCGTGCACGGCGGCGGCAAGGCGATCACGCAGGCGTTGGCCGAAGCTGGGATCAAGGCCGAGTTCATCCGCGGCCGCCGGGTGACTGACCCCGCGACGCTGGAGATCGTCCGCAAAGTACTCGCGGGAGACCTCAATCGACAACTCGCCAACGAGATCGAGCAACTCGGTGGCCGGGCAATCAATCTGTCGCCCGACACCACCAACGTCCTGTTCGGCGAAAAACTGATTACCGATGACGGCGTCGATCTGGGCGCGGTTGGACATGTGACTCGCGTCGATCGCGACGTGATCGAAGGGCTGTCGTACACTGACCAGGTGCCGGTGATTCCGTCGATGTGTGCTGGCCCCGAGGGTGAACTGTACAACGTCAATGCCGACACCGCGGCGATGGCGGTAGCGCAGGCGTTGGGGGCGGAGAAGCTCGTGTTCCTGTCGGACGTCAACGGCGTGCGCCGCGACAAAGATGATCCGTCGACGATCATCCATTCGCTCTCCGCCGACGAAGCACGCGAGTTGATCGCCAGCGGCGTGATCGATTCCGGGATGATCCCAAAGGTTGAAGCCTGCCTGCAGACGCTTGACCGCGGTGTGGGCAAGGTGCACATCGTCGACGGCCGTCTGCGGCACTCGTTGTTGCTAGAGATTTACACGACCTCGGGCGTCGGCACCGAGATCCGCAAGACCCGTTAAGCCTCATACAGGGACACTCAGGAACGCGATACTTTGATCCAGCGGCAGCCGATCACCGTCCTCTCGTCGAGCGGCGTCGAACTCGTCGACGCTTCGCAGCGGCGGTTGCTCGACCTCGCGGCAGCCTATGCGAGTCCGCTGGGGCACCGCGCGGCGGCGATCGTCGAGGCTGTGCAGAATGCCTGCCGGACGCATCTCGGCGGTCCCCAAGACGCCCTGACGGACGCGATCGCGGCTGAGTGGAATGTGCCGTTTTCCGAGTTTGGCGATGTCTCGCTGCTCCCTTCTGCGGCCCAGGCAAATGAATGGGCGATTCGGATCGCACGCACATTGGCTGCTGCTGGCGATGGCAGCCAATCAACGCGCCACCGCATCCTCACGCTGCTCGGGAGCGACCATGGCGACACGCTCGCCTGTCGTTCGGCCAGCGGGCTTGTTGCCGCGCAGGCCGTCGGCGGTCCTCTGGCTGCTGGCTTTCAGCATCTGGCTCCCGGTGACCTGCGGGCGCTGAGCAAAGCGGTCGACGCGAACACCGCGGCGGTGATGCTCTCGCCGGTGGATTGGAACCGGGGCGGTGAACCGTTTGCCGCCGATTACCTGGCGGAAGTGCGGCAATTGTGTGACGACAACGCGGCGCTGCTGATCGTGGATGAAACGCAACTGCCCGCTGCGGTCAGCGGCCAGTGGTTCTTTCACCAGACGCAGGGAATTGAAGCCGATTTAGTGACGGCGGCGGCGGGCTGGACAGGCGGGCTACCCGGCGGCTTGCTGCTGAGCCATGTCGCGGTGATCGATCGGCTGCAAGATCATCACGACCGGAGCCCTGCTGCTGCGGAGGAAGGCCTTTTTTCGCTGCGGGCTGCAGGCCGGTTGCCGATGGAAGACTATCCTGTGCTGCGAGCCGTGGTGCGCGCGACCGCCGCAGCACTGGTCGAGTTTGGCGGGCCCGATCAGTTTGCCGCGCTGAGCGAACGCTGGGCGGCCGCTTGGCAAGCACTTGCCAGCAGTTTTGAGTTTATTAGCAGCGCGTCGACGACGGGGTTATGGACCATCGTGCAAGTTGACGTGCCGGCCAGCGAAGTGCTCGCAGCGACCCAGACGCTGGGACTGCGGATGCTGGCCACGGGTGAAACGACACTCTTGGTGTGTCCCCCTGTCAATATGACCGTTCAGGAGTCCGACCTCATGTTTGAGACACTCAGAGCGGCCCTGGAAACGATTGAACGACAAGCGATTGAGTCGTGAGCATGCAACACTTAGTGACGCTCTTTGACATCACACAAGCCGATCTGCGCCAGATCATGGCGACGGCGTCTTACCTCAAGCAACAACTCGCGATTGGAGTCCGCCCCCCGGTGCTCGAACGCCGCGTGTTGGCCCTGCTGTTCGAAAAGCCGAGCCTGCGGACCCGCGTCAGCTTTGAAGCCGGCATTGCGCAACTCGGCGGTACCAGCCTGTTCCTGGGAGAAGAAGTCGGTTGGGGCAAGCGTGAGTCCTACTCGGATTTCGCTCGCGTCCTCGGTGAATACGTCGACGTGGTCGTGTGCCGCGCGAAGAGCCATGACCGTGTTCAGCAGTTCGCGGCCTTCGATCTCGTGCCGGTGATCAATGGTCTGACCGACCTGAGCCATCCCTGTCAGGCCATCGCTGATGCCATGACGATCGAGGAAGCGTTCGGAACGCTCGCCGGCAAGAGACTCGTGTTTGTCGGCGACGGCAATAATGTGGCGCGGTCGTTGATGTTGATCAGCGCGATGCTGGGAATGTCCTTTACCATCGCTTGCCCGGATGGCTACCAAGTCGACGATGCTTGGTGCGCCCGTGTCAAAGAAGCGTATCCTCAGGCCGACGTTTGCCAGATGCGCGATCCGATGGAAGCGGTCGTGGATGCCGATGCGATCTATACCGACGTCTGGACGAGCATGGGTCAAGAAGCGGAGAAAGCGGAGCGACGACAAATCTTCGCCGACTACCGGATCGACGAAAAGTTGATGAAGGCGGCACCCAAACACGCGCGCGTGCTGCACTGCTTGCCGGCCGTTCGTGGCCAAGAGATCACCGATGGTGTGATCGACGGGCCGCAAAGCGATGTGATCTGCCAAGCCGGTAATCGTATGCACGCCCAAAAAGGCCTGCTGGTGTGGCTGCTGGCCCGCGACTGGGTCGAGGCCAATGTGCCGCCGGTGGGTTAAGGCCCGACATCAATCGGCGACGCGAGGGATGGTCCAGCACGAATCGTGCTTGATCATCCCGATGTGCGGGTAGTAGTTCACCGCCTTAGGCGCTGAGATCAGGATCAGCATCGTCGCTCGTCCAGCCGCCTCGTGGGTGCGCTGGATCAGTTCCTTGCCAATTCCTTGCCGTTGAAACGCTTGGTCCACGGCGAGATCGGCCAAGTAGGTGCTGTAACAGAAGTCGCTCAGCGCCCGGGCGACTCCGACCAGTTGTCCGTTGCATCGCGCCGTCACGAGTAAGTCGGCGTTTCGCAGCATCGCCTCCATCGTGGCCCGGTCCTCGATCGGCCGGCGCTCGGCCAGGGTCGAGCGCACGAGCACGTCGATGAACTCGCTGGCGCTCAAGTCAGGTTCTTGGCGGTAGTCGATCAAGCTGGTTCTCATTCCGTTGGGATTAACAGACCGCCTTACGCAGCGTCGCCCGAGCGTCGCAACTCACGTTTCAGCCGCCGTCGTTCAGCCTTGTTCATCGAGGCCCAATCGATCGAGTCATCGCTCTCGCCGTTACTATCGTCCTCGTCTCTGTCATCTGCAGGCGCGGCAGCGGAGCGTGCAACCGGCTCGGCTTTTGGTTTAGCGGGCGATTTCGCAGCTTGTTCGGAGACGTTGACCTCTGACGCATCCGTCTCATCTTCTGCGGCCTGCGGGGAACGCCGCCAGCGAGCAAACAAGCTTCCGAGACCGCGCCGAGCGGGTTTCTCGTCGGCAGATGGTGAGGCGGAGTCATCCGGTTCATCGAGGGCCGAGTTTGGCTTGGCAGTTGGCTGAGCAGCCGATTTTCTCGGCTCCGGCGCCGATTTGGCTGCCGCTTTCGGTGCGGTGCTAGGCGGCTCAAGCGCTTGCGAGTCCTGGTCGAGATCTGGCTCCGAGTTTGTCGCATCTTCGGCCGGTTTCGATGTGGCGGCGCGTTGAGGGAGCTTGAAGTAGCGACGAATCGCTGAGATGCCTTGCAGGCGTTCTTTGAAACTCCGCTTCGCGGCAGGTTTCTCTCCGTCAGCGGGTGCGGCGGACGCTTGGTCATCCGCGGCGGGCTCGCTTGCTGCAGCAGCGGTTTTCGTCGCTTTGGCGGCTCGGGTCGGCTGGGGTTTTTCTGCTGCTGGTTTCGCAGGGCGGGCATCGTCCGTTTGTTTCGCCTGTCGCGAAGCCAGTAGGTTGGCCTTCCACTGCTGCAGTCGATCAGCAAGCCGGTCATCCTGATCGAGTCCACGCACTTCGCGAAAGAGCATCCGCAAGTAGGCGGTACACGCGAGACACAGCGTCGCGGCCGCCAGCAGCGGAGCCGAAGTGATCAGCCACCACTTCAGTGGCGTGTCGCTGAGCAGGATGCCCCAGCGACCAGCTACCGGGAGCGCAAACCAGGCAACCGCAACCAACATCAGCGCGACAGCGAGTTTCGAATGCCGCACTTCAGCGACCATTCGCAGTGCGAGTGCGGCACCACCGACCGTCAGGCCGATGCGAATCCAGTCCGCTCCGGCCATTGCGATCCGTTTTCCGAGCACCGTATCGATCAACTCGCCGCCCCAGGGCACGAGCGCGACGACGGTGTCGAGGCTGGCCAGAGCGATCAGCACGATCACCGGCGGCCAAATCCGGTAGCTGCCGCGATAGTCGTCGTTGCGGTACCGCCGCAATTGGTAAACGAGCAACGCCACACCGGCTGTCAACGCCAGCAGCAAGCTGCGGAACCAGGTGCCAAAGCTGTCCGGCCGATCAAGTCGGAAGGCACGGGCCAGCGGCTCGCGATAGGCCAGCGGCGGCCAGGTGATGGCGAACCAGTGAGTCAGGCAGAGCAGCAGTGCAGCGCCCAGGACTGTGACGCTGACCGCCGCCATCGCCCGGCGGCGTACCGGAACGAGCGAATACCACCGACCGCGCAGGCGTCGGCGAACGCTGGAGCCATAGATCGATGCGGGGCGCCGAGCCTGGCGGAGTTTCTCGACCAGCCGTCGATCGGAGCTGGCACCACGCTCGCCCTCCCGACTGTACTGGTACATCAAAATCCGCCGCCGTCGCGAGTCGGTACTGGTCCGCCTCACCATGCTCATCAATCGACCTTCGCCCCAATCCGTTTTCCGGTGCTCAACCGCTCGCAGTTTGCCAACACACGCACGAGCAATAGCCAAAACCACTGCGACAACGGAAGCCGGATTCAGCGATGTGGCCGAATCACTGGCTTCCGAATTCCGTCAATGTCGCCGACCGCTCCGTCGGTCGGTTCCGGTTGTTCTCAGAGCAAGTGACCACCTGCGTCGCCGACCGCTCCGTCGGTCGGTTCCGCAGTTCGACCGGCGGAGCGGTCGACCACACTCTGACT
>CALELC010000597.1 GCA_937904535.1 uncultured Planctomycetaceae bacterium | reverse complement strand
CCCCTTTAGCCGCGATCGAAATAGGCGGCTAAAAACGCGGCTGTGCGGCTCCCTGGGGCCTGGGCCACCTGAGCCGGCGTCCCGGCGGCGACCACTTGTCCTCCTTCGTCACCGGCTCCTGGGCCCATATCGATGACCCAATCGCTGCTGGCAACGACGCGCATTTCATGTTCCACCACGATCACCGTGTTGCCGGCATCTACCAGATCCTGCAGTTGGGTGATGAGCTTCTCGGTGTCGGCTGGGTGCAGGCCGGTGGTGGGCTCATCCAACACATACAAGGAATTGCCCTTGTTCGGCCGCTGCAACTCCGTCGCCAACTTGATCCGCTGCGCTTCTCCACCGGAAAGCTCGGTCGCCGGCTGCCCCAACCTCAAATATCCCAAACCGACTTGCACCAAGGTCTGCAGGGAGCGCACGAGCGGCGGGTCTTCCGCGAAAAACTCGGCGGCTTTGGCGACCGTCATCTCCAGAACATCAGCAATCGTTTGCCCCCGCAGCTTGACCTCCAAGGTCTTGGCGTTGTAGCGCGCACCGCGACAGGTCGGACAAGGAGCATACACGCTCGGCAGGAACAACAGCTCGACGAACACAAAGCCTTCGCCCTGACAGGTCTCGCAACGCCCCTTCGCCACGTTGAACGAAAAGCGGCCAGCATCGTAACGGCGGCTGCGAGCCGCTGGGGTGGCCGCAAACTGCTTGCGGACGTGATCGAACAGCCCGGTATAAGTGGCCAAATTCGATCGCGGCGTGCGGCCAATCGGCTTCTGGTCAACCGTGACTAATCGCGAGATCCGCTCCATCCCCGCCGTGATCCGGCCGCTGATCGTTTTGGCAGGAGATTGCAGTTCTTCGTCCTGATCGGCCTGGACAACGTCGTTGCCGAGATGTCGCGACACCAACTCCACCAGCACCTGGCTCACTAAGCTCGATTTTCCCGATCCTGAGACTCCGGTGACCGATGTCAGCACACCGAGCGGGATGTTGAGGTCGAGGTCGTGCACATTGTTATGAGTTATACCCTCGAGTCGGAGCTGTCCCTGCGCGCTCCGCACCGTTCGCGGCTGCAGTCGACCTCGCTCAAAAAGATAGCGCGCCGTATGTGACTGCCTGATCTTTGCCAGTCCGGCAGGCGGTCCACTGTAGAGGATTTGCCCACCGTGTTCCCCCGCCTCCGGCCCCACATCCACAATCCAGTCAGCTCGGCGGATGACATCCAGATCATGTTCGACGACGAACAGTGAATTTCCGGCGGCCTTCAGTCCCTCCAGCGCGGTCAGCAGCGCTTCGGTGTCAGCGGGATGCAGTCCCGCCGACGGTTCGTCGAGCACATAGACCACCCCGAACAGATTCGAGCGAACTTGGGTTGCCAATCGCAGCCGCTGCAGTTCTCCCGGCGACAGCGTGGGGGTGCTCCGGTCCAACGACAGATAGCCCAGTCCCAGGTCGAGCATCACAGCTAACCGAGCTTGCAAATCGCGGTTGATGCGTTCGACCACCACCGCCTTCTCAGGATGCTCGGCGGCAAACTTGCGCCAACCAGCAGCGGTTCCATCGCCATAAGGCTGGAGCAGCTTCGCTAAGCGTTTCAAAGGGAGTTGCGACAGCTCAGCAATGTCCAGCCCGGCGAACTTGACCGAAAGTGCTTCAGGCTGCAGGCGTTTTCCGTGACAGGCGGGGCACTCACTGCTAACCAGATATTTCGCCACACGTTTTTTCATGGCGGCGCTCTCCGTCGTGGCAAACGTTTGCAACACGTACCGCCGAGCGCTCGTGAACGTGCCTTGATAGCTGGGCGTCTCGTTACGTTTGCGCGCCTGGCGCACCTCCTGCAAGCTGAAACCGGCATACACCGGCACCGTCGGCTGTTCTTCGGTGAAGAGCAACCAATCACGATCCTCCCGCGAGAGCTCACGCCAGGGGACATCGATGTCGAAGCCGAGCGTCGTGACAATGTCGCGCAGATTCTGTCCATGCCAGGCTGGTGGCCACGCCGCAATCGCACGCTCGCGGATCGTCAACCGATCGTCCGGCACCATCGAGGCTTCGGTGGCGTCGTACACGCGACCTAAACCATGGCACGACTTGCAGGCGCCCGCCGGTGTATTGGCCGAGAAGGCTTCGGCCTCTAAGTGCGGCTGGTCGGGTGGATAGTCGCCCGCTCGCGAATACAGCATCCGCAAGAGGTTCGACAGCGTCGTAACGCTCCCCACCGAAGATCGCGTCGTGGGCGCCCCACGCTGCTGCTGCAGGGCCACTGCCGGAGGCATGCCCTCGATTTCATCGAACTGCGGGACACCCAGCTGATGAAACAGGCGCCGCGCGTAAGGCGCCACAGACTCCAAGTAGCGCCGCTGCGCCTCGGCGTATAAGGTACCAAAGGCCAGCGATGACTTCCCTGACCCGGAGATGCCCGTAAACACAACCAGTGCTTGCCGAGGGAGGTCGACGTCGACATGCTTCAGATTGTGCTCCCGCGCACCACGAACGCGAACAAATCCTTCTGGGTGCGTATCGGGCGACATGGGCAAAAGCATCCATTCGAAACATTTCAGAAACGTGAGACGGAGCTCGCAAGACCGTCATCGGCAAGCGAGGATTCGTTAACAACGTATCAGGGTTTCAGCGGCAGAATCGGCGTGTCCCAGCCGGCTAGATCAGCGGGCTTGATCCCTGTTCGGTAGCCATCGAAGCGGTACGTCGTCGGTTGGAAGGGGCCGACGAATGAAATATCGGCATCCGCCTGGATAGACTGCTCCAGCCCCACGGCCCATAAGCATCCGTTGAGCAGCAGGCGGCGATAGTCGTCATTGAGGATGTCCTCCGAGGCTCCGTAGGTACTGGTGAAGACTCGGCCCTCCTGTCCATTCTTGCCCTTGTAGTGGCGGATCCAGACTCCAGGGCAAGGAGCTTTGTCGGCGGCGACGGGGGAATCGGGTGTCATTCCCTGCAGCGGTTGAGCCAGAGCAAGCACGGTGCTGTCAGGCGTCGGATCGGTCCAATAGCCGCCACACTGCGCCCAAGGTCGGTGCACGCCTCGCAAGATGGGATGAGACTTCGCTTCAGCAACCATGTCGAGCCGAGTGCTCATGACATGATTCTGGCCATAGTGGCTGACCCAGGTTTCTCCTAGCACCTGGCGGCCAAATCCCTTGAAGTATTCCGTGCCAGGGTATTGGTGATCAAATCGAGCATACTGAGAATCCTTCGGGATCTTGAAGGCATGGGTCGAGGTCCGCAGTCCGACCACTGGCCCTGCGCGGTCTAAATAATCGACGATGGGCTGCATTTGTTCCGGTGGAAAATCTTGAAATCGCAAAAAGATGACCATCAGATCGGCATCACGCAGAGCATCGGTCCCCGGCATCCAGTTGGATCCCGGCAGGATCTCACCGGTCTGCTGATCGGTTGTGAACAAGACCGTACATTTGAAGCCATGATGCTTCGCCAAGATCCGGGCGAGTGCCGGTAAAGTCTCCTCGGACCGATACTCATGGTCACCGGCCAGGAACACGATGTGCTTACCCTGTCCGGCGCCCTCGTCTCCTTGGTAGACGACACCCTGAGCGGAGGCGGCAGCGGTGTAACTCAGAGCGACTAAAATTGCGGAGAGCGGGAAGATTGAGATCTGCATGCGAAACACTCTGGTGGGAGACGAGCGAAGGTTAGAATTCGCGGCTGGAACGGACATTGTAGCCCACGCTCACGCTGGCTGGACCGTCCGCCGCCGCGGCCACGGTTTTGAGGTGTAGAAGGGCAAGCGGGGCATGAAAGCCAATCGCCGTTTTTACCGCATCCTCACGGCGGAGTGTGATGCCTGCATTGAATGAGCGCGTTTTACCTGAACCCCGCACCCAAAGCCTGGCCCCAACGAAGTGACAAGTGTTTAAGCAGCACAAGGCACGATATTCGGCAAAATTCTATCAGCCG
>CALELC010000596.1 GCA_937904535.1 uncultured Planctomycetaceae bacterium | reverse complement strand
AACCGGCACGCGTGGCGGCCAGCGGGGCGCCGATCGATCGGCGCGGCGAACCGGAGCTGGGGACTTCTCGAATCGGTGCGACGGGAACCGCCTCTCGGACGGGCGTCACGACCGGTGTGCGGGCAGGAGCGGCGGCAGGTCCGGCGGACATGTTCCGCACATATTCCGTCATCCGCTGGGCTTCTTCATCCGTCAGGCTGGCAAGGGCAGAGCCTTTGCCGGTGATCCCAGCCTTCTTGCAGAGGTCAACCAGCTCTTTGCTGTCAACCTTTAAATCTTTGGCGAGCGAGTAAATGCGAACGGGCACGGAATAACGGTCCTATCAAGTTCTTCGGCTGAATCCTCCGGCCCGGTTGAGCAGCAAGCTCATTGCTCGCCCACGTGCGTCTCGGCAGGATTCGATTGATCAATTTTACATAAAAAACACCCTCAACTGGACGCAGTCGAAGCGCTGACGCACGACGGTCATGCTTCGCGGCGAACCACTGCTCACATCCCAGGAGTCGACTCGGTTGGCATTCAGCCTCTAGAATGGACACCTATTCAGCGGCAACAACCCATCCTTATGGAGACTTTGGTGTTGAACCGGTCGTTTCCGCCGGATCTTCGACCACTTCAGACTGCGATCCTTCGTCGGTCCCGGCAGCCGCCGGCTCGACACCTGCCTCACTTGTCGCTTCCGCTGCGGCATCGATCGGCTCCGCAGCATCACCGTGAGGTTCTCCAGCAGCGGATGCCAACTCCTCTGCTAGCTCGGAATCAGACGACTCGCCCTCATTTGCCGGCGCCGCCTGATCCGGTTGCTGGCGATCGCGGTCGCGGCGGATTCGCCTCTCCTCCGCAGCCGCCTCTTCAGCATCGCGAGCACGCATCTCAGCCTGTTCGACGATCTCGTCGACCTGCTCGGCCGAGAGCCCACTCATCTCCATCAGCACATCGGGTTCGATGACTGAGAGATCATCATACGACAAGTACCCTTGTTCTACCAAGGCCTGTGCAACTTCCTCGGTAATTCCGGCCAGCGAGCTGAACCCGGCGACCGCAATGTCCATCTTCTCTTCGAGCTCGCTGCTGGTCATGATCTCGATGTCCCAGCCGCACAACTTGCTGGCGAGGCGGACATTTTGCCCGCGGCGACCGATGGCCAGCGAAAGTTGATCTTCCTGCACCAGGACAATGGCGCGGCCAATCAGGTCGCACAACAGCACCTGCTCCACCGTCGCTGGCTGCAGGGCGTTGGGGATCAATACCTGCGGATCGTCGCTGTAACGAACGACGTCGATATGCTCCCCAGCCAACTCTTCCCGGACAGCCTTGATCCGGCTGCCACGGAAACCGACACAGACCGCAATGGGATCGACTTGCGAGTCGATGCTGCTGACCGCCACCTTGCTGCGATAGCCCGGCTCGCGGCTGATCGCATCGATCGAAATCACCTCTTCGGCCAATTCCGGGATCTCTTGCTCGAACAACCGCTGCACGAACTGCGGGCGAGTGCGGCTGAGCACCACGCGGACACGGTTGCCCGTGGCACGCACTTCGTACACCACAGCGCGGACTCGCTCGTTGGCATGCAAGGCCTCGCCGGGGATCTGCTCGCTGCGCGGCAGAATTGCCTCGACATTACCAAGCTGCACCGTCGCCACCCCGCCATCGGCCCGGCCGATCACACCGTTGACGATCTGGCCGATCAGCTCCCGGTACTCGGTCATCAGCGCATCGCGCTCGGCCTCTTTGACCTTCTGAATGATCACCTGCTTGGCGGTCTGCGCACCGATGCGGCCGATCTGGTCATCGCCCAGCGGTTCGCCGCCCAGGAACGCGCGGATTTGCCCATTCTTGCGGTCGAGCGTGACGACGATATCGGAATCCTCTCCGTACTGTCGCTTGGCAGCAGTTTGCAGCGCCGCTTCAATCGCGGAGAACACGATCTCTTGATCGATATTTTTCTCGCGGTGTAGCGAATCGACGTAGCGAAGAATGTCTTGTGGATTCATACCGGGCGTTGTGAGTAGCGCGACGAGGACGGCTGAATGGTCCCCCAACAAAAATGGCCCAAGGCAGCTAACCCGGGCCCGTCAGCGGATCAGTATTGAATTCGAAAGATTAACGAGGGAAAATCAAACTGTCAACCAACAGCGGTAGAACCGCCGCTGAAAACTAGGCCTCGCTAAACGCAGTAATCAACACTGCAGACGCCTGCCCCTGGGGGGTCACATTCACACTGACGAAGCTATCGCCAGCCGGCGTTCCCGAGTCGGTAACCACGTGAATGTCGCAAGCCGGATCAAGCTGCTCGCAGTTGAGCGTAGGGAACAGCTCACCGCCGAGCACGCCGACGCTGGCGACGATCTCAACCATCCCCCCGCCGGCTCCAAGGTTGCCAAAATGCCCTTTAGCGGTGGTAACGGGAATCCGTGGCTGATCCTTGTGAAAAACTTCGGCAATCGCCTCGGCCTCAGCATTGTCCGAGGGCACCGTCCCCAAACCGTGAGCGTTCACGTGACCGATCTTCGAAAGGTCAGCCTTCCGCGTCGCCATCCGCAGGGCATTAGCGACCGCCCGACCGAGATACCCCGGCCCCCACGGCGGACCAACGGTGCTGCAACCGCTGCCAACCACCTCACCGAGAATCGTTGCCCCACGAGCCCGCGCGTGATCGAGCGTCTCCAGAATCATCGCCGCCGCCCCTTCACCGAGCACCGAGCCGTTGCGGTCACGGTCAAACGGCCGACAGGCCGCGGCCATCTGTGCAGCGTCAGCTCCTCGCGGGATCGTCGCCAATGACTCCTGCATCGAGGCGTGCAACGACCGAAACGGCTGGATCCGCGACCCGGTCGCACCCACCACCAGCACATCCGCATGACCGCGCTGCAGCGTCGAATAGGCTTCCGACAGTACAGCGGCCGGCGAAGCTTCACGCATCGTGATCGAGTTATTCGGCCCACGCAGATCGTTGTAGATCGCAATGTGGCTGGCCGGCATGTTGGGCAGGTACTTCAACAGCCACAGCGGGTTAACTTGCGGCAACCCGTTGGCAGCCCACTGCGAAAACTGGAATTTGCCATCCTCGTCGAGACAGTTTTGGATCCCGGCAGCAAACTCCTCGGGCAAGGTCATGATGTAGTCGCAGCCGTAGACCACACCGGTGCGATCGCGATCCCGCGATTCCGGAGTCAGGCCAGCATGATCGATGGCCCGCTGGGCCGCAGCCACGCCCATCTCGATTTCCCGGCACATCAGCTTGCTGCCCTTGCGGATCGTCCGCTGCAGCGCCTTGTCGAGTGGACCGTAGTCCTCGATCGCACCGGTAAACTCGCTCGCCTCCGCTCCATGATCGACTGGCAACACCCCGGTCGGTACCAGCGTCAGCGGCCCCACGCCGCTGGTGCGCGAACGCAGCCGTTGGACCAATTGATCGGGTGAACAACCCAGCGGACTCACGACGCCCAGGCCGGTGATGACGATTCGTTGCGGGTCAGATGCTTGCATGGATCAGAAAAACGGAGTCGTCACCCAAACAGATGTGCGAAGCCGCCGCCGGCGTTGAGCAGCCGGCGGCACCGAGCCGAGTAGTTTGCGCGATTGGTGACGATCGGCAAAGCACGGGCGGTTAGGAATAAAATGCAGCTCAATCAATTAGTACCGGCCACGGTTGGCGGCGCCGGTGCGATCAGCGACCTGGGGAACCGCCGAGGGCAGGTTCTCATTCACCTTGCCGCGAAACTCGATGAACATTAACGCGTCGGCTCGGCCGGCCGTCGTGCCGGTAAGGGAGTTGAGGTTCAACAGCGGAATCGGTGAGCCACCGCGGTCGGGACTAGCAACAACCCCACACGAGAGCAGCAGCACCATGTCCGACGGCCAGCGAAACCGTTCCTTGAGCCGCCAGCTGACGACCTGGGGAACATCGATCCGCGCCCGGTACATCTCGCCGCTGGGCAGCGGCAAATCAAGATCGACCGGAACAAGCTTATCGACCTGATCGATGTCGACCTTGATCAAACAATCAATTGCCCGCCGATCCACTGACAACAATGGACTGATTTCAATTTGATAGCCTTCTTGCACCTCACCGGTCTGCGGCTCATAGGGAGGCCACCCGGTCGGGGCAGGGCGAATGTTCTGCACATAATTGCGGCCCCGCGTGCTGGCGAGCTTTTGCGATTGGCCATTGTGGGTGATCAGGTCGATCGCCTGCACCTCGCGCACATCGGTCCGCTGTCGCAACAAAGCGAGCACCATGGCGGCGTTTTCTTTCGTCAACAACCACGCTTGCAAGCCCGCGGAATTGACACTGACGTGCTGCATCAGCATGTGGGTGCGGCTCCGCCAATTCGGGCTGCCGACCGTCATCACCCGCATGTGCAAGACCTGCGGATCTTTATCACCAGCGGTAAACCGCTCGACCATTCCCGCGACGACGTCATGCACCTCGGGGGTGTGGTAGACCGACAGCGAATCTCGGTCAGCGCTGATGAAACCAAACGGCTCCGTGAACCACAGGTCAGACCCCGTTTCACGGATCACCCAATCGACCACAGCCTGATGCGGCCGGTCGTAACTGGTCAAATAACCGGTGTAAGGACGCAAATCGTACACACGATGCACCTGGCCATTGCCCTGCGGCAGTGAACCGGCGCCGCCCGGCCCCCGGCCGGGCGCCCCGTTGCCGGATTGTCGTGGCAATGCTCCAGCACCACCCGGCGCCGCGGGAGTTGGAGAACTGGGCACGCCTTGCAGGCTCGGCGGCACTCCTTCAGCCGGCATCGCCATCTCTTGAGCAGACAGTGGTGCTGACGCAAATAGCAAGCTCGCGACCAACAGGCCCCCGCGGATATGCCCGCCCCAGCGGCGCGGCGCCATGCCCCCAGCAGTTAAAGCGGCAAGTGCAGGTAGCAACGGTTGCATGGGACGATCCTTCATCCAGTCGTAAAGCAGCAAACCGGGCAGGAGACAGCCTCTCCGGCGCGTACGGCGACACCTTAGGGCATCGGCCGGTTCAGCAACAAGAGCGATCGACCACCTTGGTCGCCGACCGCTCCGCCGGTCGGTGCTCCCCCACACCGTCCTACAGCCCCGCAGCCCCCGGCCTCACCCCTTCACCTCCCTCTTCGCTCCTTCCAACCGGTTCGATCGGCGGAGCGATCGACCACCTTGGTCGCCGACCGCTCCGCCGGTCGGTGCTCCCCCACGCCGCCCTACAGCCCCACAGCCCCCGGTCTCATCCCTTCGCCTCCCTCTGCTCTTCCTCCCACCGATTCGATCGGCGGAGCGATCGACCACCTTG
>CALELC010000595.1 GCA_937904535.1 uncultured Planctomycetaceae bacterium | reverse complement strand
GGCCGGACGTGCGACGGGCAGATGGGCCGCGACAGTGACGCCGAAAAATGCGGCTCCAGCCAACGCGAACCACAGCGAGTTACCGGGCATGCCCAGGCCGCTGGCCAGCGCGTGGACGCCGCTGGCGAGCACCACCATGACGGCCGCAGCGATCAGGCCGACGGCGGAGACGCCTGGCTGATCGGCCGTTGCGGTCGAAGGAGTGGATGAGCTTGACATGAAACCGGTGCGAAACTTATGTCTGAATACGGTGATGAGAGGAGTTGTCAGCGGCCTGCGGATCGATTGGCGGCCATTGCCAGTCGAATAAATCGATACAGTCCTGCGGCAAACCCGAGGACAGCACCCAGCGCCGTTGCGATCAGGGTGGTGTTTCCGAAATAGTGATCCACTGCGTAGCCGATCGCCGCAAACACCAACGACGACCCGCCCAATTCCATGCCTGCTCCGGCAAAACGCCACATGCTGGCCGTGCCTTGAAACCAGGACGGTGATTCAGCACTGGGTTGTCCGGAGGTCGCCGGTGCCTGCGGAGGAACCTCGGCGGCTCGCTCGTCAGGGCCTGCGTCACGCGGCAATTCGCCGCCTGGAGGACCGGCCATCGTCTAACCTCTGCTGGCGGTGGAAACCGGGCATCGGACCGCTCCGTCAGGATCGTCGCTCCCTGAGGAGCGACTCTCTCCTAACCATCGGCCAGTTTGATCATTTGCTTAGGTATTTCTAGGGGCTGTGACCGATCGCCGCACTTCCTGTGGCTGCTGCTGCACAAGATCGAGCGGCCAGCCCCTTGGCATCTGCGGGCACAGGTACCAGATGAGGCCGGTCTGACTGGAGGAAGGGTCAGCCGCGTGGAGCCAGGTGGTCAGTGTAACCCTGTCCTGCGAACAGCTTTAGCCCCTTCGGTGGCAAACGCGTCCGCCGCGCTACGCTGTTTCGGATGCGGTGGAGGGAGCCGTGGCAGTCTGCTCCGGCAGATTGCCGACCACGATGGTGTCATTCCACTGCACCGCCGCCATCACGCTGTTGATCCCGCTGCCGATCCCCAGCAGCCCCACGCGGTCACCGGAGTGAACGGCCTGGCGGTGTGCCGCGTCGGCCAGCGTGATCGGCAGGGCCACCGATCCGGTGTTGCCGGTCCACGGAAAAGTCGCGTGATCCTTTTCCGGGGTGAGTCCCAGCGATTGCAGCATCAGCGCGCGGTGCCGGCTGCCGACCTGATGGCAGACCGTGCGGTCGATTTGGTCGCTGGTCCAGCCCGCCTCTGGCAGGAACTTGGCGAACGCTGCGACTCCGGTGGCGATCCCTTCGTGCAGCAGCGTTTCGCTGTCGGTGTCCATCACCGGCTGCATCGCCGCGCCAGCGCTGTCATCATCGCTGCGGCACAGGTTGTGAAAGGCGGTTCGAGCCGTTGCGACCGCGGCTAGGAAGGGTGAGCCTGCAGCCCGCACCTGTCCCCGCTCGGCTAGGTCGCGATGGGTCAACAGCCAGGCGCACGAGCCGCTGCCAATGGTCAGCGAGGCGAAGGCAGGTTTAACGCTTTGGCGAGTCAGCCGCTCGTCGGTGTTGAGCACACGAATGGTCTGCTCCAGCAGCGGTCGGCTGTTTTCGGTGCCGACAACGATCCCGGCCGAAATCATCCCGCTTTGGATCAGCGCAGCGATCTGGACGGCTCCGTTGAGCAGCCCCAAGCAGGCGTTGGAAACGTCATACACCCAGCAGTTCTCGCTCAGCCCCATCCCGTGGTGAACCTTCGACGCCGTTGCCGGCTCGAGGAAATCGCGGCACACGCTGGCGTGGATCAGGCATCCGACCTGCTCGCGATCGATTCCACTGGCCTCGATCACAGCATTGCCGCTCTGGATGCTCGGGCCGCTGGGCATCGTTCCCGGTTCCCAAATCCGCCGGCTGGCGATCCCGCTCATCAATTCCAATCGCCCAGGCGGCAATCGCAGGCGCCGGTAGAGCGGTTCGAGCTGAGCTTCGATCTGGTCGCTGGAAAGCTCCTGTTCAGGCATCGTGACGGCGATCGCCTGCAAACAAACTTGGTCGAATTTCACGGCAAATAGCGGCGGCGCGAGGCAGGGAGCGGAATCGGATTCAACACCGATCGGTTATCGCACCGGCCCGCCTGTGAAGGAATAGGGTGAGGGGCCGTTTTGTTTTGCTAGCACTGTCTGTAGTAGTAGCAAAATGGCAGAGTTGGAAGATGTTGTTAGTTCGTTGCAATGTGTTTCCAGGACGCTAACTTCCCTCGCATCAGAAGCCTGATGGGTTCGGGCTTCTACCGAGCACTCACGAGCGGCCAAATGATTTGGCGACTGAGGAGAACCGAAAGAGTCGGAAAGGTGGGCGATTGGCGTGGCTTCGCTGGCTGCGTTTGCAATCGTGAGTAGCGTCTTCCCCCAGGTTGCGCTGTCGATCCGAGTCTTCTTCGGCTGTCTTCGATCGCATGGAGTTCTGCTGCCCTGCCATCAGCTCCAGCGCCCGCGTTCACTCGGTGGTGACTTTCACCAACGGATTTGTTCTCGCGTATCTGAAGGGGATCTAAGATGACGAGTAAGCCACTGATTGGAATCAATGCGGACTATCGTTCAGCCAATCGTAGCACGCCTGCGTATGCCTATGTATCGGCTGGATACTTCGATTCAATCAAGGCCGCTGGTGGAATTCCGGTGGTGATCCCTCCGCTGAACGATATCGAATCGGTTCGTGGCTTGCTCGACGCGCTGCATGGCGTGGTGCTCATCGGTGGTGGCGACTTGGATCCTCGTCGCGACGGTTTCATGCTGCATCATTCAGTCCGACTGCTCGACCCTGTGCGCGAGACGTCCGATCGCATGATGATGGATGAAATCGCCGAACGGCGGATGCCGGTGTTCGGCATCGGCACCGGGATGCAACTGATCAACGTCCAGCAAGGCGGCAACCTGTTCTTTGATATCAAGGAAGACCTGCCCGACGCCGTGCCGCACTTCGACGCCCAAGACCTCAACCACCGTCACACCCTGGATGTGGAAAGCGACTCGCTCGTCGGCCGGATCTACGGCGATGGCGAAATCCGTGTCAGCAGCCGGCACCACATGGCGATCGACGAAGTCGCTCCGGGATTCCGAGTCACTGCCCGTTGCCCCGACGGCGTGATCGAAGCGATCGAATCAGAAATGCTCGACTGGTATGCAATCGGCACTCAGTTCCATCCTGAATGCGGCGCTGCCTCGGCGCTCGACATTCGCCTGTTCGAAGAGTTCGTAGATGCGGTCGCCGCCCGCCAAGGTCAAAGCATGCGGCTGGTCGCCTAAGAACCACTGCGAATTTCAGGAGGGAAGCTCTCGTCGCTCGATCCGAACTGCTGCCGAGGGACCGGTTGCACGAGAAAGGATTCGTGCGGATATCACGACGACGGGAGGCAGGCAAGGGACTTGCCAACGGAGGGAATGGACTGCGATGCGGCCGGATGAAACTCGCGGGAGAGTCATCCGGCCGCTTTTTTGTTTTCGCCGCTCGTTCTGTGAGCGTCAGCGAGGGATAGGCATCGGTTGCGAAGTGAGCAGTTGCTGAACCATGCCGCCAAAGCCATGTCTCAGTCTTGGCTGTTGTTCCGCGGTTTGGCCTGCCAGGACTCATCAAAAAAATCCGCCGCCACGACCGGCCCTGGAAAGATTCCATCTCCGGGTTGGGTCACGTCGATCACGGCCCAGTCGGGCAGCATCGCGATCTGCCGCGAATTGGTGCTGTTGGAAAACTCCCGGAACGTGAGCCCGCTGTTGACAGCCACGTATTGGCTCGGGTGTTGCGGATTTGGAAAAACCATCGCCAATGCGTGCGTGCTCGCGTCGAATTTCTGCTCGCCGACGACGATCTGGTCTTCGTGCCAACGGATCGGCAGCCCGGCGGCGATCGACGCGAGGTAGCGATTGCTGGTGAAATCACCGAAGCAGATCAGATGATGCGACGCGGCTTGATCCGCCGTCACCTCGGTATCCAAAACCACGCGGTCGTCGCCACGCATGATCTGCTGCCACCGCTGCCGTGCCTGTTGAGATTCACGCTCGACGAAGCGTTCCACGACACCGTAGCGGCAGGGGCGGCTGGGGAGGACAAACAAGAATGGGCCGGTCAGGGCATCGTCGATCGGCCCCTGCAGTCCCGGTCGCTTGCGCAGCGACTGCTGGCCGGTTTGCTCTTCGCTGGGCTCCAACTCATACCACTCCCCCTGTTGTTCGATCAGGTCGATCACCAGCGGCTGACCGCTGATGACGGCCGGACCGGCAAACCGTTGACCGTTGATCTCCAGCCGGCATTGGCCGTTGTGCAGCGGCCAGCCCAGGCGTGTGAAGTCCAGTCGCAACCGGTCGACGTTCTCACTGGTGATTCGAATCGTCGCGGGCGGATGCAATTCCGCTGTCACCGCTGCCCGCTGCCAGTGTTCCTGCATCCCTTGGATGCTCAGCCAATCGGTGCCGGGGTACCGCAGTGTGTAGGTGACCCAGCGGATTGCGGTGCGGTACTGGCCGTCGCTCTCATCGGCCCACTGGGCCAGTCGGGCGTCGATCTGTTTCGCCGAAGCGTCATCGATCTTGTGTCCCATCCCCGCGCCGATCACATGCTCGATTGTGACCTCGCTGGCCTTTGCAGCTTCCAGCATCGTTTCGGCTGCCAACCGCTGGGGATCGACTTCGCCGCTGTAGGCAATGACCCGAGTGTTGCTGAGGTTCTCGACCCACGGCGGCACATCGTACCAGTTCATCAGCCGCCGTCCCCAGTCGTGAGGCTCATAGGGCATCGCTTTGCGGTCCCAGCCCTGATAGCGAATCGTGTCGATAAAGCCGGCACCGGGATTGGCAGCGAACCATTGCGATGGATTGTGGGCGGCGAGATGCCAACAGCCCGCGCCGCCCATGGAGAATCCACGGATACTGATTTTTGCTGGATCGATCGCGAGCTCCGCCGCCACATGTTCCAGCGCTTCGTAGACGTCTGTTTCACCGGCGAACTTGAATGCGTTGCAATGTCGCCCAAACGGATGCAGCACGATCGTATCAGCCGGTGCATAGCTGCCGAGCTGCGACAGGCGTTCGAGCAAGAACGGAATCTCGGTCGTGGTGTCGCCGCGGCCGTGCAGCCATACATCCAGCCGCCGCGGTCGTTCCGGCGACTCGCTGAGGTCTTCCGGGATGACTAAGCCATAGGGCTGAACCGAGCCATCGATGCGCGAGACGAATCCGCCGGCGAGCGTTCGCCCGGCATGTTTGCCCTGGGAGCCGATCGCCAGCAGTTTGAGCTTCTGCTGCACCGCTGCCGAGGCGTCGCCAGCTGCCAGCGGCTCAAACTGCTTGGCTGCCTCCAGCCGCTGCCTGGCGATCTTGAGGGCTTGTTTGGCTTTGTCGATATCAGCCGGCTTGTAGAACAGTTGTTGGTCGAGCGCGAGTTCGGCGGCGCGCACGAACACTTCGACATCCGCTCGCCAGGCCGCCGTACCCGGTGCTGACTCCGCCGACAATTCGCGGCGGAGCGTTGCCGTCGCCTGCCGCAGTTCTTCAGCGACCTCAGCCGCCAGCCCATTGCCTGCGGGCGGCAGAGATTGGTAGGGGCCTTGGGCCGGTGCGCTGAACGCACTGAGCCAGCACGCAGCCAGCAAGCCCAGCAGTGGCGTCCAACCGAAAGGCAGCAGAGATCGAAACATGGTGAGCCCCTGTAACAACAGTCGCTTGGCGAAGTCCTGTTGGTTAAAGGCGCGGGCGTCTCGATCTGGCCGTCTCAATCTCCGGCAATCCGCAGCACCTCTTCCAACGACATCGCACCATCATAAAGCGAGCGGCCGATGATGCACGCTGGCATCTGCATCTCTACCAGCTTTTGGACATCCGCCAGGGTCGTCACGCCGCCGCTGGCGACCAGCGGAATATCCGTAGCCGCGGCCATTTCGGCCAAGCCCTCGAAGTTGGGACCTTGCATCATCCCGTCGCGAGCGATGTCGGTGTAGATGATCGCAGCGATGTTGGCGGTGCGGCGGCGGAGATCTTGTGCCAGATCGGTCGCTCGCGTCTGGCTCGTCTCCAGCCAGCCATCGGTCGCGACCATCCCGTCGCGGGCGTCGATACCGGCGGCCAGCTTGCCGGGATGGGCGTCGCACTTGGCGGCAAACCACTCCGGCTGTTTGAGCGCCGCGCTGCCGACCACCAGCCGCGCCAGCCCGAGCGAGAGCAGCAGGTCGATCGCGGCGTCATCGCGGACGCCGCCGCCGAGCTGGCAAGGGACATCGACCGCAGCGAGGATCGCTTCGACAGCGCGGCGATTGGCGGAGGGATCGTCGCCGCGAGCA
>CALELC010000594.1 GCA_937904535.1 uncultured Planctomycetaceae bacterium | reverse complement strand
GTCGCCGCCGATGGCGAGCAGATGCGGTTGAGCATTAGCGATCCCCAGGCTCCCAGTGGTCAGCGCGAGCAAATCTGGACGTTTGCCGGCCGAGCCCAATGCTCACGCTGCCACAACGCGGGGGCCGGATACACGTTGGCGTTCAACCTTGCACAGTTAGACCGCCCCCTTGACTCCAGTCATTTGGATCTCAATCAGGTACAGGTTCTCGAACGACTCGGTGTCATTCGATTGGGGGCGGTCACACTTGACCCAACAGCGTCTTCTCAAGCTTACATCCCGCAGGCATCGCCTGGCCGTTTGGTCAATCCGTATGACGAGTCACAGGATCTGGAGCAGCGGTTTCGTTCGTACTTGCATGTGAACTGCGCGCATTGCCACCAAGCGACGGTAGGTGCCAACTCCAACATCGATCTGCGTGCGGAGTTACCCTGGGCACACACTCAAACGTGGGACGCAGCACCGTTGCAGGGCGCCTTTGGGTTGTCGGACCCGCGGATTATCTCCCCCGCGGATCCGTACCGCTCGGTGCTCGTTTACCGTCTTGCCAAAACCGGGCGGGGGAGAATGCCGCGAGGGTCGGAGATCGTCGACACGGCGGCCGTTGAACTCTTTTACCGGTGGCATGCGCAATCACAAAGTCATGATCGCAGTGCCGATGCGGACTGGGAATCCGGCGAAGCTGAAACCAGATCAGCGGCCATCGAACATCGGTTAGGCTCCACCAACGGTGCCCTGCAGTTGCAGCGCTGGATTCTGAACGGGCAACTCTCCGAGGCGGTTCGTCAGGAGGCGATTCAAGCTGGCGCTCAACACCGTGACACGGCGATTGCAGAACTGTTTGAAGCGTTTATTCCGCCAGCAGAGCGACCCCAACGCCAGCCTCACGCTGTTGAGGCAAATCAGATTCTCGCTCTCCAGGGAGATCCAGTACGCGGCAAAGATCTGTTCTTCCACACGGAAGCGGTGCAATGCCAAGCCTGTCATCGCATTGGCACAGAGGGCGGCACGCTCGGCCCAGATTTAAGCACGATCGGCCGCCAACGTGATCGCAGCGATCTCCTGCAGAGCATCCTGGAACCCTCACGAGCCATCGATCCGCAATACCTGACCTGGGTCGTGCAGACGACCGAAGGTCAGGTTTACTCCGGCTTGATCAAGTCCAAAACCGATCAAGCCGTCGTCTTGCGTGATGCTCAAAACCGTGAGATCAACTTGTCAGCCGAACGGATCGATGCTTTGCAGCCGCTGCCGGTGTCACTCATGCCAGAACTGTTGTTGCAAGACATGACGGCTGCGGAAATTGCCGACCTGCTGGCATACCTCAGCTCCTTGCAATAGCGCTGGACACCCAGCGAATGCTTAGCCAGCCAGGTCGAAGGTGAAATCGTTCTCACCGCCTTCGTTCACCGTGGCGGAGAGCCCGGACTGGGCCGGGTTCTTGTACTTGACCGGCAGCAGTTCTTTGGTCACCGGAGCGGGTGGCGCCTGGTTGTGCTTCTGCAAGTAGGCTTCCGACTCTTCGACGGTCATCGCGCCTTGGACCGAAGTCTTCGAGATCGCGACGCTGTAAACGCCGGGCATAGCGCCATCGTCGGCGGCCAGCGTGGTCAGTTTAAAGCGCCCCTCTGCATCCGTGATACCGCTCGCGGCTCGGCCTTCGCCTGTGGGGCTGAAGGTTACGGTAGCGCCCTCAACCGGAGTTCCGTTGTGGGTCACGGTGCCGCTAACAGCCGTGGTGCCATCGAGTTCTGCTTCGCTGCCGCAGCCGATCAGGAGGCTGAGTGCAGTCAGCATGAAGAGGTAATTGAGTTTTCGCATTTGAATCCAAGTTTCCTGGTCGCCAGCTCAACTTCAGGGCCTTCCCTGTGATGGCGACTCGTGTTGGTAGAAAGTCGGGCTACAGATGGCAAGCCGCTGTAGCGTTGGGTTTTGTTGGAGCGGTTGAGAATGAAGTCTCTGCCGCTTCAAAGCGAAGGCGAGCCGCAGATGCGGCCCGCCCGGCGTATTCAAAGACCGCTTGAGGGATTGCTCATCAGCAGCCACTAGCACTGTGAGCTTGCAAACTGGCTGCCCTTGTGACGAGGATGCGTGTTCAAGGGAGTCAGCTGCACAGCATGGATGCTGTTGGACTGCTGCGAAATCTCTCAGCGGTTATCGCGATCAACTACGGCATCTGAATCGTTTCGCCACCGGTGCGTGTGCCCATGGCACCCCAAGTCCCATAATTGGAGGGGCCGGAAGTGGCGCTTCCCAGTGCCAAGTTTCCGGTGTCAATGGTTTCGCTAATGAATCGAACGGATCCATCAAGAACCAATACCATCACACCACCGGGGTGCAGGCTAGTTGGCGGAACAATCGCTGGCTCTGCATCGTTAGCCGTGCCGGAGCAAGACGGTGCGTTCGGCGGCAGGATGGTATTGAACTGCGTGCGGCCAGAGCCGCCGTGGCTCCAGTTGCGGCCTGCCCAACCCGTCGTCGACACACCCGTCACATAGTTCCCATTCAAACCCCGGGTTGCCATGCAAAGGCTGGGGTTGTTGTTGGCAGGATTGGAGTTCACCGAGCCGTGGTTATAGACGGTTCCGCCCTTCACCCGTGTAGGTTCCATACCGATCACGCGCTCGCTCATCCCTAAGGTATTGGTCAGACCATCGGTGATGCTGGCAAAGCTATAAGTGGTTCGAAAAGCGAATGGGCCGCGGCTGGTATCCGTCCGGTTAGTAGGAGTGGAGTCGCCGACATTGAAGCAGTAGCTGCTGCGGCCGGGTTGTCCGGCAACCGATCGCGAGGCTTCGCCGTCAGACGGACAGCCAAAGCCCGGCACGGTTGTCAGCCAAGGCGTGTAGGTGCCGGGCTGCCAGGGGTATGGACCGAAGGCAGGATAGTTGTTGCCTCCAAAGGTGCCGGGGGCGCTGATTTGCTCCCACAACGGTCCCTGTTCCATAAAGGGCAGGATCATTACCAAACCACTGACCCAGTCATTATAGCTCGGTCCACCCATTCGAAAGGGCAGGCTCTTGTGGGTATCGTGATAGTTATGCAGAGCTAGGCCCAACTGCTTCATATTGTTGCTGCAGGACATCCGCCGCGCAGCTTCACGGGCCGCTTGGACTGCGGGCAGCAAGAGTCCAACCATCACACCGATGATGGCGATCACGACCAGTAGCTCAACGAGCGTAAAGCCGCGCTTAGATTTCGACATTCGTAACACTCAAAATTCTCCAGGGTAATAAAATCAAACCGCAAGGACTTGGGGGGAGACAGAGCATGAGCTTCAGCAACATCTCATACTCCAGCAGGGTCAGCGGTTTAGAGGCTTAAACGCTTAACTTGAACTGCCGGCGCACGGTTTGGCATGGCTATGCAGGAAGGGTGGGTTGCCAGACATTAAAGCAGGATTGTTGGGAGCAACAAACTCAATAACATCCGGATCATGACCCGGCATCCACAGACTGATTTGGCTGTTGGGTGGTCCAGCTTTACCTAGACAGGCCATTACAGGAGGGCATCAAGGCGGGAAGGCTCAGGATTGTAGAGAGTTGCGATTGGTTCGCAAGCCGCAACCACTGCCGATTGAATAAGAACAGTGGATGGGTGTCCCTCTTTTAGCTGTGGAATAAGGCGAATGAGAGGGGTGTGCCTCAGCCTTTAAAGGAGCCAAGCCGGCTGTTTGGTCTTCCGCAGAGTGGTTCGGTGCCTTCCACTCTTAGTGCTCCCGCGGCAGATAGAAATCGAGCCGCGGCTTGTCGGATTACCGAACGACCGCGGCGGTCGCTGTGCGAGCAGCAATCGCTAACGCGAAGAGACGCTATCGGGTCGCTGACCAATCGTTACCTGCAACACGACGGTTTCTTCGCCACGGCGGACTTCAAGAGTGATGCGAGTGTCGACTGGCAGGTTGCCAGCGACCCGCATCAGGTGTCCGACGTCTTTGATCGGCTCGTCATTGATGCGGACGATGATGTCTCCCGGGCGTGTCCCGCTACGACCCGCCGGGCTGTCGCTGCCGGCCAGTCCCGTAACCAGCGCTCCGCGGACGCGGAGATCATCACCGACAACGAGTTCGTCGGGGACCTCCGTCAGCGCGAGGCCGAGCCAGCCGCGATCGAATCGGCCATCGGTCTTGAGCCGCTCGTAGACCGCTTTGACCACGTTGCTGGGGATCGAGAAGCTAACGCCACGGAAAGTATCGCCGACGATTGCCGTATTGATGCCGATCAATCGTCCCGAGGCATCAACCAACGGTCCCCCGCTGTTGCCGGGATTGATCGCCGCATCGCTCTGCATGAAGTCCTGGTAGCGGGTACTCGCTTTGACCACGCGGTGTTTGCCGCTGAGGATTCCAAAGGTGACGGTGCGGTCTAGCCCAAATGGGCTGCCCACGGCCCAGACCGGTGAGCCGACTTGGCTGCGATCGCTATCGCCCCATTGAATCGGAAGCAGCCCCTTGGCGTCGACCTTCAGAACCGCCAAGTCGGTCAGCGGATCAGTGCCCACCACTGTGCCCGGAACCCGCCGACCATCGCTCAGCCCGACAACAATCTGGTTGCCATCGGCGATCACATGGAAATTGGTGACGATGTAGCCTGCCGCGTCGACGACCACCCCACTGCCCTGATCGGCGAGCGGCATGTAGCTCTCGGAGTGACTGGCGCCGAGCAGTTTGGCGACTTGCTGGTTCCCCTCCGACTCGCGTTGCACATCGATGTGCACCACGCTCGGGCCCACGTGCTGTGTGACCATTTGATAGGCCTCGCTCAGGGCGCTGAGTGAGGCATTTTTGAGCCCGTCGCCGCTGGCTTCGTATTGGGCCCGCAGTTCCCCGCGGTGCCAGGCGTAGCGAGCTTCCTCGACAATGCTGGGCATGATGAAGCGTGCAGCGGCCAGCATCGTTATGACGGCAAACAGGAAAAATAGTGCCTGTGCAACCGCGCCGGACGCTGCCGACGCCGCGGAACTCGTCGATCGCTGCAGCGATCGTTCTTCCAGCGGGCGAACGGCCAGCGCGCTCGGCTCTGCCGCTGGGGCGGACTCAAGGGGCGTGGTTGGCTGGGGCTGGAGAGGGAGCAGCGGCTCGGATCGGATCGGTAGCTGTCCTTCTTCTGAGCGATAGGCGTCAGGATTGAAGTGAGGCTGGATCATGGGCTCCGACTCGCGAGGCTGCCAACGACTGTCACGGTTCTCATTGTAGGCTCTGGGCCAGTGGCAGGGTAAAACTTTCTCTCGCTGGTCGTCCGCGCGGCCGGTCAGGCCATTCGCTCGTCGTGCCCCGACCGGCGGAGCCGTCAGATGCATTTCGGCGGGGGTTGACCGTCGATGAGGTAAATCACTGGGCGTTTGCCGACTCTGAGTTCAGAGCGTCTGGCAACCGCTGCGATTGCTGACTGAGGAGGTGTAGCAACTCCGATACCATCTGCTGCCAGCAGTGGGCGGCAGCGAGGGCCAACGGCTATGATGGGGCTTTGAACCGGGGCTTTCTCAGGCCCGCAACCGGCGACGCGAACTCTCGCTCGCTCCCCTCCCCTACTCGCTACCAACGCCATGTCTTCGCCTCGTGATACCGTCCTTCAGGCGCTGCGCGACATCACGCTGATCGACCCGCACACGCACATCAACCCATACAACCCCGCTTCGCAGACACTCGCTGACTTGCTCGGGTACCACTACTACACCGAGCTTGCACATTCGGCTGGGATGCCGAAAGACCAGATCGAATCGCCGGGACTGGAGCCGCGAGAACTGGTGAGGCGTCTGGTCGGTGGACTGGGGCATCTCTCCAACACCGTCCAGTCGTCTTGGCTGGTTGATCTTTGCCAGCGGTTCTATGGATTCGAAGACGACGCGATCACTCTGGACAATTGGGAAGCGTTGTACGACCAGGCCGAAGCGACTATGGCCACGGCGGATTGGCCGACGACGGTGCTGCAAAAGTCGAACGTGTCGGCGGTGTTTTTGACCAACGATTTCGACGATTCGCTCGAGGGTTTTGACACTCGGACCTACATCCCCTGCTTGCGCACCGACGACCTGGTTTTTCACCTGGCAAAGCCTGAGGTACGGCAGCGTCTGGTCGCGGCGAGCGGCGTGGAACTGAACGGCTCGTTGAGTTCGCTTCGTAGAACGCTGGAGCAGCGGTTTGAGCATTTCGTTGCCCATGGGGCGCGGGCCTGCGCGATTTCGCTGCCACCGGATTTCTGTCCCACGCCGGTTTCCGACGGGCGGGCGCTAACGGCGCTCGACGCCGTGCTGCGCCGCGGGCTGGATGCTGACGCGTCGCATCGCGCGGCATTGTCGCGGCGGGTGTTTTGGACGCTTGCAGAATTGTGCGACCAATATCGCTTGCCGTTTGATCTGATGATCGGCGTCAACCGCGAGGTGTATCGCGGTGGGGTTCACCAGGGACGTGACTTGTACGACAGCCGCGTGTCGTTGATTCAGTATCGTGAGCTGTTCAACGCCTTCCCGCAGGTGAAGTTCCCTGTTTCGGTGTTGGCCAGTGTGACCAACCAGGAACTGGTGAGCTACGCCTGGATCTTTCCCAACGTGATCCCCAACGGGCATTGGTGGTACAGCAACACGCCAACGTACATTCGTCATGATGCTGCCGCGCGGCTCGAAGCTGTGCCGCGCAACAAACAGATCGGCTACTACAGCGACGCCTACAAGCTCGAGTTCATTGCGCCGAAGTTCGACATGTATCGTCGCATTTTGGCTGATATCTTGGCCACCAATTTCATCGGCCTGCGAGGCTGGAGCGAACAGCAGGCGATCGAATTGGGGACACAGGTGCTGCGCGGCAACGTCGAGGAAATCTTTCCTGATTTGAGCGCTGCCCCGCCTGCTGCCCCCCTGCCCTCCTCTGCTGCGTCGAGCGACCGGATGTCGGCGGCGAGTACCGGTATGGGGGCTGCGGGAGCGGCAGCCGGCAATGCAGCGACCGTCGAGGATTCGGCTGGCTTGGTGTCCGATCCGGTTACCGGGGAATTGACCTGGCCGGTAGTCGAGCCAGAGGAACTCGGAGCCGACTACCAGCTCGGCGAAGAGGCAGAACTGCCCGAGCCCTATCACACTTCGCCGGTCCCAGAAGATCTGCTCGAAGTGATCGAACAGGACGATGAGGATTTTGGCAGCGAGCCACCGGCGGAGCACCGCGACGAGCCGCTGTAGCTCCGGGCGACGATCCTAGGGCGGTGGTTGCCGCCGCCCTGGGCTGCTGAAGCGGCCTGTTTTACCAGGCCGCTCATTGTTAGGACCCGTTTTTAGGCTCGGTGTTGCCAGGCCGCGTAACGGGGCTTACTTCATCAGGAAACCGTCGAGCGTCCAGCCTTGTTCGGTCGCTTGGGAGCTGCCGCCTGCGGGCCGGAAGTACTTCTCGATTTGCTCGAACGGCGGCAACTGCTCGGCTCCCAAGTCATCGCGAGCCTCTTCTTGGCCTTCAAAGATCCGGCGGAACAGCGTCGCCAGAATCGAGTCGCTGTCGCGCAGCCGGCCTTCGCGAGCCAGTGAATACTTGGCCCGGAATGCTAGGTTCGTCCGGGCGATCCGTTCGAACATGCGTTCGTTGCCGCCCAGGGCCAGTAACTGCGCGCTGACCGCTTGGACGTCGGGTTGGTCGCCAAAACCATCGGTGGCAGCCGTGTTGAAGCGTCCGATCGTCTCGAGCAACAGTTCTGGATGCGATGAGAAAATCAGGTATCCGGAGCCGCTGTTGGCACCGGCCGCCGTTTCTTCGATCACTGTAATGGCCCACTGGTTGAGCAGTGGCGGTGGAGCGTCGGTTTCGAGGTCTTCGCCGAGGCCAAGATCGTCAAACAACTCAGCTTCAAAGTCACTTGGCTCATCGCTGCGCAGCACGCGATAGACATCGACGCCCTTCGCTCCGCTGGGGATCAGCGTCGCATCGGGTTCGACTTCCATCGCTTGCCGAACCGCTTGGCGGACCGCGGCCACATTCGAAGTCTCAACCGCCACCAGCATCCGTTCGCTGCGCACATCGGCGGGCATTACGTTATCGGTCAGAACGATCAACTGCGTGCCCAGATTTGGAATAACATCTTTGGCGAGGTCGATCCGTGGGCCATCTTGGTCGTCGCGGATACCATCGAGGATGTCGCGGAAGATTTCTTCACCGAAGGCATCGTTGATCAGCGATTCGGAGTGCCAGAAGGCATCGCCCAGGTTCCAGTTCAGCCGGGTGAAAGTGGCGATCGTTTTGCCGACCCACTGTGGCACCGGTCGCACCTCAGCGTTGTTGGTCGGCAACATCCGTGCGGCTAGCCGGAATCGCTCTTCTTGATCCGAGCCGGCAGGGGCCCACACAAAGCCCTTGTGCAGCAGGTCGTACTGCGGATGGCCGACGGTCAGGTGGCCCCCGACCGCTTCGATGGCGTCAAAGCCCTGGCGTTCCAGCAAGTTGAGCACGTCGACTTGCTGGCCGCGGTCTACCCGGGCGGCTTCCTTCACGATTCGGCCCATTGCCAGCGGGCGAGCAAACCATTCCACGCGAGCTTGGCTCTCGGCGGCTGCCGCAGCGTCGCCCTCAGCCGATTGCTTGCCGGTCGCAGCAATCTGGTCTTGGATGCCTTTGAACGCGGGCAATTCGTCGATCTTGGGTTGCTCGTCGCGGCCCGCCACGGCGTCGAGCATCGCATACAGCAACGAGTCGCGGTCGGTGGCGATCACGCGGGTATCGTTGATCGTGATCACGACTTGTTCGATCTTGATTTGTCCGGGCGTCGGCTTGAGCGTGTAGATCCTTACTTTCTCATCACCGTAGGGAGCTTCTCGGAGCGTCGCCCCAGCGGCACGCAGGTCGGCATCGACTTGTTGGATCACTTGATCGGCTTGCGCTCGCTTGCCGCGGATGTCGGCGATCAGCGCCAAAGCGTAGGGCCGCCGCGTGTCTTTGTAGGGCAACCAGGCCACCACCGCTTCGCCCGAAGCCATCTCCAGCACATCGCGTGGCCGCAGGCCGACATTGAATCCGAGGGCTCCGACGCGTTCTTCAGAACGTTTGCGTTGCAGCTCGATGAACGGTTGCATCACCGGGTCTTGCGCCAACGACGCCAGGGTCGTCGACTTCCAGGCCTTACACAACTCCGGCACGTTGGGGATGCGGACCACGCCGGCCGCCGAGTCGGCGACCAACCGCAGAGCCGGCACGTACTGCTGTGCCTGGCATTCACTGCCGCCCAGGATTTCGCTGCTGACAACCAACAGCGCGAGCGCCAAAGTCGCTCGGCGAAGGATGTGGCCCAACCGCTGGGGACTCCAACCGGCTGGAAGCAACATCGGGGAGCTAGATTGTATCATGCGATTCCAAGGCACCCGCGGTGCATTCACGTGGATCATAGGGGACAGTCAAATGGAAACAGGCGACCAGGACCTCACCGGCGCACGGCGGCAGCGGTCATCGGATTGACGGATACGCTGGCCGGGCGGCCGAAGTTCGCTCCATCGGATGACGATCGCTGTGCCGTCTGCTGCCGGCCGGGTGTGGGAAGCCCCGGAGAGGACGTCCGGTGTGGGATCTCCTCGACCGCCTAGTCCGCTCTAGACGGTCGCTCTATCCTATCGCAACCGATTTCTCGCCGGAATGCCGTGTGGCCTGTTGAGCCAGACCAGCGCGGTTGCAGGGCAAATGTTGTGCCCGCAACTCTTGCGGACAGTCGGTAGATTACCCAACGCGGCTGACTGCTGCGGCAGTCTCAGAATCACGGCGACGCCCCGATGCGTGGCCTAACAGCCGCCGTCGGATCGCGTTCCTAGACCCACTTTCGCACGACTGCTGCTCCAAAGGCCCTTCATGACCGCCCTGCCCGCTTCAACCTATGAAAACCCCCTGATCAGCCGCTATTGCTCGCGCGAAATGGCCGTGTTGTGGGGGAATGAGCAACGCTTTCGCATCTGGCGGACGCTGTGGGTGGCGTTGGCCGAGAACCAGCAGCGTCTGGGACTAGAGATCACCGACCGCCAGATCGAGCAGTTGCGAGCTTTCCGCGACAAACTCAACCTCGACGTCGCCGCCGCCTACGAGCGCAAACTGCGGCACGACGTGATGGCTCACGTGCATGCTTACGGCGATCAGTGCCCGGATGCCAAAGCGATTATCCACCTCGGGGCGACGAGCTGTTTCGTCACCGACAACGCTGATCTGATCCTGATCCGCGATGCTCTGCGGTTGGTCGCTTCGCGGCTTGCTGCGGTAATCGATCGCCTGGCGAGCTTTGCTCAAACCCATCGTGCCCTGCCCTGCCTCGGGTTCACGCACCTCCAGCCCGCTCAGCCGACCACGGTGGGCAAACGTTGCTGCTTGTGGATCTACGATCTGGTGCTCGATCTGGAAGCGGTCGAATATCGCCTGGCGACCCTCAAGGCCCGCTCGACCAAAGGCACCACCGGCACGCAGGCGCGCTTTCTGCAACTGTTTGGCGGCGCTCATGTAAAGGTTCGCCAGTTGGAAAAGATGGTCGCCAAGGAAATCGGTTTTGAGGATGTCTATCCGGTCACTGGCCAGACGTACCCACGCAAAGTCGATGCGCAGATCCTCGACACGCTCAGCGGCATCGCGCAGGGCCTGCATAAAACCGCTACCGACCTGCGGATCTTGGCCAGCCGCAAAGAGGTCGAGGAACCCTTTGAAGAAAGCCAAATCGGCAGCTCGGCGATGGCTTACAAACGCAACCCGATGCGCAGCGAGCGGATCTGTGCGCTGTCGCGGTTTGCGATGAGCCTGCAGTCGAGCACGGCTGCGACCGCTGCCACCCAGTGGCTCGAGCGGACGCTGGACGACAGCGCCAACCGCCGCCTGGTGATTCCGCAAGCATTTTTGGCGATCGATGCAGCGCTGGTGCTGATGCAAAACATCGCCGAAGCGATGGTGGTCTATCCCAACACGATCGCTAAAAACCTTGCCGCCGAGCTGCCGTTCATGGCGACCGAAGCGATCCTGATGGCCGCTGTGACCGCTGGCGGCGATCGCCAAGAACTGCACGAAGCGATTCGCCAGCACAGTCAAGCAGCGGCACTGCGGGTGAAGTCCGAAGCTGCCGAAAACGACCTGCTGGAGCGGCTGCGGCAAGACCCGGCGTTTAGCGGACTGGATATCGATGCGCTCACCGATCCGTCGCACTTTGTGGGACGTGCTCCAGAACAAGTGGATGACTTCCTAGCTGAACATGTTGCTCCCATCCGGGCACGATATGCTGGCGAAGAGGTGACCGCCGAAGTCCACGTGTAAGCCGCGGAGCGATCACCCTGAGCTGCGCCAATCAACCTGAGAGTGATGACCGATGAAGTGGCTGATTTGTATTTGTTTGGCGGTCAGCGTTGCGCTGGCTGCTGCCAACTGCGGTGTGGCGGCAGAGCGGCAGGCGACGCCTGTCAGTTCGATCCGCGCCCCTGACGGCTTTGAAGTTCAACTGTTGCGCTCGGCCCAAGACGGCGAAGGTTCTTGGATCAGCATGACCTTTGATGATGCCGGGCGGATCATCGTGGGACGTGATGACCGCGGACTGGCACGCCTGACGCTCGACGCAAAAACAAACGAAGTCACCTACGAGCCGCTGACCCATACCGAGTCGCTGCTCCACATTCGCGGTGTGCTCTACGCGCACGACTCACTGTACGTGTGTGCGACCGATAGCCATGGGGTGTACCGCTTCCGCGACCTCGATGGCGACGGCCAATTCGAGCATCAAGAACGCTTGCAGCACTTACCTTATGAGAGCCGCTATGGGCATGGCACCAATCAGATCGTGCTCGGCCCTGACAACCAGCTGTACTTGATCTCTGGCAACGATGTCGTGTTCCCTGCCGCGATGGAGCCGGATTCTCCGTATCGCGGTGGACGCAACGATTGGTTGCTGCCCAGTCCACATGACGCTGGCCAAGATGATCGCGTCGGCTACGTCGCCCGGCTCGATCCGGAAGGCAAATCGTGGACGGTCATCGCTGGCGGCTTGCGGAATGCGTTTGATCTCGCGTTCAACCGCGATGGCGAGATGTTTACCTGGGACGCCGATATGGAATGGGACTTGGGGCTGCCTTGGTACCGCCCCACCCGGCTCAACCATCTCGTCTCGGGCGGTGAGTATGGATGGCGCTGGGGCACGGGCAAATGGCCGTCGTGGTTTCCTGACAGCTTGCCGACGACGCTCGATACCGGGCTGGGATCGCCGACCAGCATGGCATTTGGACATACCAGCAATTGGCCGCAGCGTTATCGCGACGCGTTGTTCATGGCCGACTGGCAGTTCGGACGAATTCTACTGGTCGATCTCGTTCCCCGCGGCGCGACCTATGAAGCGTCCGCGCAGTGGTTCCTCGAAGGCGGGCCGCTGAATGTTTGTGACCATGTGTTTGGTCCCGATGGCGCGATGTACTTCATCACCGGCGGCCGCGGCTCGCAGTCAGGGCTCTACCGCGTGATTTGGAAGGGTGAGGGTGACGTGACACCTGAACCGGTGAGTGAGCCATCGCCGGCCGAGTGGTTGCAGGCCGAGAGCGCGCGGCAGGTACGGCACAAGCTGGAGACGTATCACCGGCACCGCGATCCGGCGGCGCTCGATTTCATCTGGACGTATCTGGGCGATGACGATCCGTGGCTGCGATTTAGCGCGCGGGTGGCGTTGGAGAACCAACCGGTCGAAGGCTGGCGCGAGCGGCTCGATTCGGCCGCGGACACGCTGGCCGCTCAGACCGCTCTGCTGGCGCTGGCGCGCGTAGGGGAACCCTCGGATCAGGCCCAGATCCTCAGCAAGCTGGCTGATTTGCCGTGGACGGAACTAGAAACGCGTCAGTGGCTATTGCCGCTACGGGCGATGCAATTGGCGATCATCCGTCAGGGCGAGCCCGAAGAGGCGCTCCGTCAGCAACTCGTCGCGCGCCTCGATCCGCTGTTTCCGCAGCACGACTTTGCGGTTAACTGGCTGCTGCAGGAGTTGCTCGTCAAGCTGCAGGCCCCTGAGATAATCCCACGCTCCTTGGATTTGCTGGAAGCCGCGGGCACGCAAGAAGAGCAGGTCCAGTACGCCAAGACGCTCAGCCAGGTTACTCAGCCGTGGGACGTCGACTCCGCCAAACGCATCATCCGGTGGCTGGCGCGCACCCGTAACTTGTCGGGCGGAAAACTCGCGTCGACCGCCTGGCGAAACTTGCGCACCGATTTTGAATCGCTGTTCTCGCAGGACGTTGTGTCCCAGGTGCAGGCGGAACTGGCGGTGCTTGATCAGCCGCTGACGGATGAGCCTGCAGCCGATCTTGCGGCGCGGCCACTGGTGCGCAACTGGACGATCGAAGACTTGATCGATGATGTGGCCAATCTGAAGCCCGAAGAGCATTCGCTCGCTCTGGGGCACCAGGCACTGTCAGCGGCGGCTTGTTTGCGCTGTCACCGCGTGGGCGACAGCGGCAGCCCCGTCGGTCCGGATTTGACCCACGTTGGCAAACGATTTGACGGCCGCGCGTTATTGGAATCGATTATCGAACCTTCACGGCAGATCGATCCCAAATACCTCAATGCAACCTACTTGCTCAGCGATGGCCGGATTGTCAGCGGCCGGACCCTGGGAGTCAGTAGGCAGCAATTGACGATTGAGATCGATCCGCTCAGCGGACGCACCGTGGCGGTCGATCGCCAAGACATCGAAGCGTCATTGCCGACAACCGTGTCGCCGATGCCCGCGCAATTGCTCGACACGCTGACGCGCGAAGAGATCCTGGCGCTGATCGCGCTGCTGCGCCGCTAAATGCATGCTGCACGTTACGGCATTCTGCCAGATGCTGCCTGGAATCAGGCGCGTGGGCAGAATGCCTGTTGGGTGGAGGGAGTAAGCGATGGTAGAAGCAGCGCTCAGGCATCCGCGACAATCGCTCGCCGGTTGATTGCGATCTCTCGGGAGGCGCGCTGGCGCGGTGACAGTGTGCTCGTTATTGAGCGCTTTGCTGGGAAGACCACTCAGAGCGTGGCAGGCATCTACTGCCTACACCTAGCTGAACTCGGGACCGAACTACTCCGCTTGAATGCGTGTCGACAGCGATAGACGCTCGCCCGGTCGAAGCCGGGACAAGAAGCTCGACTAAGGCATCGTTGCAGGAAGCGACCTCTTTCCGGAGCATGAAGCAGCGCTCGGCACACGGGGCTCCACCGGCGAGGAAGCTCGTCGGGGCGTCAGACTTTATGGCACAGCGATGCTTGTGGAGCAGTCGAGTTTGACGATTGGCTGGTCATAGGTCCGGACTTCCAAGCGTTGCCAGGCGACTGGCGATCCTCGCCGGCAACGCTTGATGTCCAGCAATGGGGTAACGAGCGGCTCAAGAACGTTTGATTGCCCGTTCTTGATGGACCGCAAGAGTTTGCCTCTCGACTTGGGGCGCTAACCTTAGCGCGGCCGCGACTTCAAATCGATCGGAATGCCTTGACCATCGGCTGATGGAAAAGTCACCCACACCTGCGATTCTTCGGGGTTGCTGTAGACCGGCGGTAAAACGTTGATCATCCCCGCATCGGCCGCCGATGCGCCTTGTGGGATCGGTGAACCATCGGGCATCGCGTATTTTTGCAACAACACGCGGTAATAGCCTGCTGGCACGCCTTGGGTTTCTGGGTCGACCTGGAAGGAATAGGAGCCATCCTCGCCGGTCACCGCATATCCGCCACGTCCTTTGACGCCCTCCTGAGGGACGAGGGTCATCGATACACCGGCGATCGGCTTACCGTCGAGGGTCACGACTCCGGTTGCCGGAACGGTGTCCACGCTGCCTGCAGTTTCGCAACCGGCTAGGATCGCACACGTGATCGCCATGGCGGCTGGCCAGCTCTTAAACAATCTCACAATCAAACCTCGGTGACTCATTGATGACTAAGAAATTAGCTTGACAAATAAAAGAAAAGAGAAAGAGCTTGCCGGACCAGTGTGTCCAGGCAAGCTCTTTGTGGTTGCGATTTGCTGATTAAAACTCGCCAAGCACCTGGCCATCGGAGATATAAGCCAGTTTTTGCAACGTCAAAATCTCAATCGAGTCGCTGATGAATCGCACCGAACCGTCACCCAGGGTGAACTGAGCGCCACCGGGGTGCATGCTGCCGCTGGTGGACCAGGCGCTGAGCTTGGTCGGGGTCTTGGGACGACCGAAGGGCGGCGAATCCCAAGCACAGCACAACAGATCGTTGATCCCCAGGTTGTAAGCGGGGTCAACACCGTGACCGACCCACTTCGAGTAACCCCAAGTCTGTGGCACGCCGTCATGGACGCCGCGCAAGGTTTCACAAACAGCGATGGCATTGCTGGTGCCGTCGGTGATGTCGCTGAACTTCGAGGAGTCATTCAAACCGAACATCCGCCGAGTCAGCACGTCTTCGGTGCGGAAGGTATTGGAAGAACTCGAGGTCCGGCGAACCGAGAAATCATAGTTGGTGTACGCACCTTGCAGCGTGGTGGTGCCTGGCGAGATCGAGTACGTGGCACTGGTCGTCGTGGCGTAATTGGTCGGGTTCGGATCCGACGGGCACAAGAACGGCTGTACGGGAGTGCTCACCACGACGTCGTTCGGATTGCCGGCTTCTCCAGGCAGCGGACCGGAAATGCTGCCGGCCGTGGCACTGCGGACATACGAGCCGGTTGCCAAACTCAGGTTGGCCATGTCGTACAGCGCCTGCTGTTCGATGTAAGGCAACACCAGGAGCCAGCCACGGTGATTACGAATCTTGCCGGCCCCGGGGATGGCGTTGCCGGATTCAATCGAACCGCTCCAGCCAACGGAGTAAGGGAACTTCTGATGAGTGTCGTGGTAATTGTGCAGCGCCAGACCGACCTGCTTCATGTTGTTAGAACACGACATCCGCCGCGCTGCTTCGCGTGCGGCTTGGACTGCTGGAAGCAGGAGTCCGACCATCACGCCGATGATTGCGATAACCACTAGCAATTCAACCAATGTGAATGCTTTTCGGGCTGATACGAACCGCATGACAAGCAACCTTTAGCTAATAAAGACGGAGAATAGGGGGAAACCAACAGGGCATACCCATTTGGGCGGCAAGCGGTTTAGCAAACACTAAGCCAACCAGGGCCCATACCGCCGTGCAGCCTTGGCCAGACTAATAGGGGGATCCAGGCTGTCAAGCTTGAAGGTGCGACTCGGTCACATTGGCTCCGTCCGGTGGCGTATGGAGTCACGTTGTGCCATCCAAGACTAGCGAAGCAATGGGCACGCAAAATCGCCTGGTCACGCGAGAGGGGCCTCACAATTCGGTGGATTCAGTCCATTCGGGCCAGGGGCGATGCACCTTTATTCGGCACCGCTTTTGGGGAGCTGCTTGGATTCATGGCAGTGTCCAGAAGATGCTGAATTAACCGCACTCGCGCTAGCTTTACCGGCCTTAGCAGCTGAGGTTCGTCTTGCGAACAAGCGTTTGTTTCTGTTAACCCCGACCCTGATCTCAAGGGCTCGCCGAGCGTTCGGCGACTCGCAAGGTCCGGCCATCAATGCTCGAGAAAACAGCACGCTTTTCTTGACACGCTATGGGCGGACTGCCAGAATCGAGAGAACTTTGCGGGGGGCCCCCGCTGGTGCTCATCTGGTGCGGTTGCCCGTCTAGCCAACCTGTGGGCGAATAACTCATCTCATCATGTGCTCGAAATGGCTTCCCATGGCTGCACCTACCGGAATCAACGGGCTTGTGGCTGCATGTAGCGGGCGCATTCCGGTACGGTTGTTGATATCCGGGCCTGATGGGAGCGAACGCGATTACGGAGTGCCCCAGCGACCTTTCCTCATGATTGGTCGGTCCCCCCAGTGCGATGTTCAGCTCGATGGTTCTGACGTCAGCCATCGTCACGCGTACATTCAATTGCTCGGCAATCGGATTTGTTGTGCCGATTTAGGCAGTCGCACGGGTGTGCATTGGCACGACGGCAAGCGGCCCTTGAGCTGGCTGGGACTCAATGAACACATTGCGATTGGCCAATACGGTTTGCGCTTCGATGTCGCGACCGGCCAGCCGGCGAGCCCGGCGCAGGAACCGACGCCCACGCATCGTCACGGTCCCGACGTGTCGCTGCGATTTCTAAATGCTCGGGTCAATACCGATCGCAGCCGGCAGTGGCGCTTGCGGCGCTCAATCACGTTGCTGGGGCACTTACCGAGTTGCCATGTACCGCTGCTGGATGCGAGCGTCTCGCGCGTGCACGCCAGCCTGCTGCGAACACCGCTGGGGGTATGGGTGATCGACCTGCTCGGCAAAGGCGGAGTGGAAGTCAATGGAGAACGAGTTCCGTTCGCCCGTTTGGCCAATGGAGATGAGCTGAAGATCGGTCGCTTTCGAATGGCTGTCGAACACACGCTGGCAGGCGAGTTGTCGGCAGCCACCGATGAACTGCGCAGTCTGACACTGAACACTTTGTCCTTCCACGCGAACTCCCAACTGACTGACCCGCCTCTGCAGCCTGAGCAACCGGTGCCGCGGCCGGCGGAAGGATTGTCCGAGGCATTCGTGTTGTCGCTGCTCAACCAGTCAGCTTCGATGCAGCAGCAGATGGCCGCTCAGCAGCAGCAAATGATGCTGTTGACGATGCAGATGCTCTCGGCCATGCAGGGGCAACACGCCAAGCTGGTTCGCGAAGAGCTGAAGGTCATCGAGAAGTTGACTCAGGAGATTCAGGAGATTCGGGCGACTCTCGCGCGACAAGCCGTTGCACCGGCACCTCGCTTGGAACGCGAACCCGAATTGGATCCTGCACAGGCGATTTTGCCTCTGATTCCGCCCGCTGGGAAAACGGGTTCACTGCTGGGGAGACCGCGGCAGGCCGAGGCAGAACGCCGGCAGCAGGCGACTCCGGGAGGCCGTCCGGCCAGGGTGGCGCTCGCCAAACATACCGCAGCGGCAGGTCAGCCAGCGGGGCTCGATGGTGATGCCTTGCAGGAACACCTGGCCAATCGCTTAGCGGAACTGGAACGCAAACGCAGCGGTTATTGGCACAAGATTACCCGGGTGATGATGGGCTGAAGTGTCGGTGAACCCGCTCGCGAAGCATTGGCGGCGGGCGTCCTACCGATTTAGGCCAAGAGTTCCCGAATCACATGCCCCTCGACATCCGTCAAGCGACGCTGGATGCCATTGTGTTGAATCGTGACTTGCTCGTGATCTAGCCCAAGTAAGTGTAAGAGTGTGGCATTCAAGTCGTACAACGGATGCACCTGCTCAACCGCCTTCAAGCCGAGTTCATCGGTCGCCCCGTGGCTGACGCCAGGCCTCACGCCCGCTCCGGTCAGCCAGCAAGTAAAGCCGTCGGGGTTGTGGTCGCGGCCGTAAGCGCCTTTCTGAAACATCGGCATGCGACCGAACTCGGTGCACCAGACCACCAGCGTTTCTTCGAGCAGCCCCCGCTGCTTGAGATCGCGAATCAGTCCCGCGGCAGGCTGATCGAGGATCGCTGCATGCTTGTCGTACTGCTCTTTCAACTTGTCATGGCCATCCCAGTTCAGCTCACCGCCGCTGGCGTAGGCGCCGTTGAAAAGCTGCACGAAACGCACGCCCCGTTCGATCAACCGCCGAGTCAGGATGCAATTCCGCGCGAACGCCGCTTTGAGGGGATTGGCTGAATCATCCGCGCCATAGAGTTTCAGGATGTGTTCCGGCTCCGAGCTCAGATCGGTGACTTCCGGGACACTCAATTGCATTCGTGCCGCCAATTCATAACTGGCGATGCGGGCGGCTAACTTATGCTCCTGCAGATTGGCCTCCAGGTGCCGCTGGTTCATGCGTGTTAGGAGCCCGCGCGCCGCTTCGTCCGCGGACGCCGAAACACCATAGGGTTGCAGGTGGCGGACCGGATCTTTGGCACTCAGCGGTGTGCCTTGAAACGCTGCCGGCAGAAAGCCTGGTCCCCAGTTATTGGAACCGTTCTGAGGGACGCCGCGCGGGTCGGGGATTGCGACGTACGACGGCAGATTTTGATTCTCGCTGCCCAAAGCGTAGGTCACCCATGCGCCAACACTCGGAAAACCATCGAGCACCGAGCCGGTGGAGAGAAAGTTCTCCGCCGGCCCGTGTGTATTGCTTTTGCTGGTGAGCGAATGGATGAAGGCAAACTCGTCGGTCAACTCGGCTAGATGAGGGATCAGATCGGAAACCATTTTGCCGGACTGTCCGCGCGGCCGAAACGGGTATTGCGGTTTGGCAAGTTCACCGGCGGGCCCTTGGAACGTCACGGCCGGACCACCTTCCAATCGCTGGCCATCGCGTTTCAGCAGTTCTGGCTTGTAATCCCACGTCTCCAGTTGGCTGACCCCGCCAGCACAAAAGATCACGACGACGTTCTTAGCTGGTGCCGGAAAGTGCGGAGGTCGGGCAGCGTACGGCCGCGCCGGATCGATCGTTGCCCCCGCGGCTGTTGGCAGCGGATCGCGACCGAGCAGGCTGAGCAAGGCGATCGAACTCAGGCCGGTTGCCGCATCGCTCAAGAAGCGGCGGCGATCGACCAAGGCCCGAGCCAGTGCAGATGCTGAGGATGAGTTCGGCATCGGAGCCCTCTAAGGAATGAACAAAAACTCGTTGCAATTCAGCAGGACGCGACAGAGCGTCTCTAGACCATGTTCGCTGATCACTGTTTGTGCGTCGGCTAGCTCTTCTGCACTGGGGCGACGCGACAGAACCAGTTGATAAGCTCGCTCAATGTGCTGTGTGGTGGCCGCTTCTCCTGCGGCTGCGTGCGCACCCACGTCAGCTTGCACCCGCTCGGCCAGCGCCGCGGCCTGCTCGATCACAAAGCGGCTGTTGAATAGATTCAGCGCTTGAATCGGAGTTGTCGATTCGAGTCGGCCCGGCACGCTCTGGCCAGCGTCAGGGCAATCGAACGCCCCAAACACGGCATCGCGTTCCCTGCGAACCTTATGCGCATAAATCATCCGCCTCAGACCATCGGGGTTGAAGGTTTCTAAAGGCTTGAACCCCGTTAGCCCTCCGCGGCGGTCAAACAAATCAAACCCACGTCCGCCCATTTGGAGGTTGAGCTGCCCGCTGATTGCCAGCAGGGAGTCGCGGATCATTTCGCCACTCAGCCGGCGCAGCGGATAACGCCACAGCAGGCGGACGGTGGCATCTTGTGCGTGCCCTGGAACGCTGAACCGAGTCGACTGGCGATAGGTGGCTGAGAGGACGATCCGCCGGTGCAATTGCTTCATGGACCAATCGCTGCGGACGAACTCCGCACTCAGCCAGTCGAGCAATTCAGGATGCGATGGGCTTGTGCCGTTACGCCCCAAGTCGTTGGCCGTTTCCACGAGTCCGGCGCCAAAGTGGCCCTGCCAGATGCGGTTGACCATCACGCGCGCAGTCAGCGGGTTGTCTTCCGCGGCGATCCAGTCGGCGAGCGTTTGCCGACGAACCGGTTCCGCGGCATCCGTTGGGAGTTTCAGCTTGCCGAGTACCGGCGGCACCGCTGGAGCGACTCGTTCGAGCGGCAACTCAGGATTGCCTCGTCCCAGCACATGGATGTCGTCAGGTTGTCGGAACACCCCGGCGAACACTTGGGGAGCCTTGGCAGCGGCAGCAACTTTCGCAGTCACCGTTGCCCTTTCCTGGAGTAGCACTTCGGCCTGTTCCGACAACGCCTGCGGGAGCGCGTCGAGCGGGAATGCAGCCGGGGCACTCGCACCGGGGGCATACGGACGGCGATCGCTGGAGTCGGCGACGGTGCGCCACTTGCCCGATCGTTCGGCGACTTCCAAGGTGTATTGAATCGCAAGCCGGTCGTCGTATTTCCCTTCGCGATCACGCCCCCACACCACACGATCGATCGTCTGCTCTTGTGGAAATTCCAGTACAACCCAACCCTGGCCGTCGGCGCTGGACATCCAACTGCTGGAATTGCCGTAAATGCCGTCGTTGACAAAACGCAGTTCGTGCCGGTTGGCAACTGTAATGTCTCCGGATGAAGTGACGGTCGTGCCGGCGCTGGCCAGCGCGATGTTCTCGCCGGCGGTGTTAAAGACCTCGAGTTCGTCAATACAGGGCTCCAAGCGATTGGTCGCGCGGATGGTCAGCCGCACCTGTTTGGCACTCACCGGGGCAAACCGTTCGATGTTCTCTTTCGCGTTGACCACCGGGCGTTCGCTGCCAGAGAACGCCAACGGAAGGAACTGCGTGAGCTGTGTATTGATCTCAGCGATGCGGGATTCCAAACGCCCCACATCGCTTCGCAATGCGATGACCTCGGGCGTGATCACTTCACGCTCCTCGTATTCGACTCCCGCCACAAACGCCTGCATCGCGTAGTAATCTCGCTGCGAGATCGGGTCGAACTTGTGGTGATGGCAGCGCGCACAGCCGACGCTCAGGCCGAGAAACGTCTGCCCAATGTTGATCACAATCTCGTTAAGGGCGTCCTGTCGAGCGAGCCGAATCGAGGGCTCGTCTTTGCCGATCTGGCCCGGCAACAGCACCGACGCGGTGACCAAGAAACCGGTCGCGGCGTCCTGGCTGAGCAAGTCGCCGATCATTTGTTCGCGAATGAATTGGTCATAAGGCAGGTCGGCATTGAACGCCGCGATGACGTAATCCCGGTAAGGCCAGGCGTGGGGACGCTCGGTATTGACCTCGAATCCATGCGTGTCGGCGTAGCGGACGACATCAAGCCAGTGCTGTCCCCATTGTTCGCCGTAGCGGGGTGAACTCAGCAAGCGATCGACCACTCGCTCATAGGCGTCGCTCCGCTGATCATGGATGAATGCGTCGACTTCCTCCGGAGACGGAGGCAGACCGGTGAGATCGAACGACACGCGCCGCAGCCAAGCGGCGCGGTCGGCCTCCGGCGCCGGGTGCAGGCCCGCTTGTTCCAGCTTCGCCAAAATGAAGCGATCGAGATCATCTCGGGGCCAAGCTGAGTCTGCCACCTGTGGCACCGCAACTGGCCCGACCGGCTTGAACGACCAGTGATCGGTGCGATCGACCAGCTTGGCGGTGTCCACGCCCTCGGGCCATACGGCACCTTCCTCGACCCACCGCGTCAACAGGTCGATCGCTTCGGCTGAGAGCCGCGGGTCGTCGGGCGGCATGACCAGATCGCCTTCGTCATCGCGGACGAACTGAATCAGCGGACTGTCGGCGGGATTACCCGGCAAGATCGCTTCACCATACAGCTCTCCGCCTTTGAACGCCTCGGAACGCAGATCGAGCCTTAGACCGCTCCGCTGTTGTTGCTCGCCATGGCACTCATAACAGTGCTGCCGCAGGATGGGCTGGATGTCTCGAACAAAATCGACGGGTGCCGCCACCGCCGGTGCGGCAATCAGCAACGTCAGATAGATCGAGACAGTCATGCGATTCATGGCTAGGGATCACTGAACGAAGGGTAGGTCTGACCTGCCGATGACGATCCGATGACGGACGCGGTCTTGCGTCGGGGCCAAAGCGACCGGGCCACGCATCGATCAGCCATTTCCAGCCGGCGTACGTCTCAGCACGGCTCGGGACACGAACGCAAGCCTACAGGGCCATCGGGCAGGGCCATCGGGTGGTGATCGCTCTTCAGCATCGCTCCTGCTGACACTGATAGCAAGAATAGCGGAAGTTGGTCTCGACCGGCGGCGTGGGATTTTGGTAGAGCGATTCAGGCGAGGCGAAAAGGACGGACCCGATAGCTCGCGAATCGAGGAAGCAATGACCATGAAACGCTTTGGCGTTCAACTAGCAGCCGGCGGCCTTGTGATTTTGCTCGGAGCGCTCGGTGTTGCTCAGGCACAACGGGACACCCAACCAGCAGAATCCGAGGAGTGGGATGTGCAGCAGCCGCAGACGCTGGCCACTCCCGTACCGATCGCCGCTCTGGATGACTCCCCTGCCCTGTTGGCTGATGAAGCCGACGAAAGTGTGGCGCCGCCAGCCTTTGGTCAACCCGCGTTTCAAAATGCTGCGTTCACCTATCCGGCCCCGGATGCTGCGGGTGACGGTTTTGCTGCGAGCCAAAACCCGATCCGCCAAGCGTCGCACGAGGACGGATTTGCGCTGCCGCAGTGGAGCAACGATGCTGGGACCGAACCGGTCGAGCCGAGCCGCGATGAAGCCGACGAAGAGGCGGCCGCTGGTCCAGCTTCCTTCGCATTGCCTCCAGCCGCTTCCTTCGGTGCTCCCGTCCCTGCACCGGCAAGCCAATCGCAAACGCCCGCTCCGGCAGCGGTAGCCGATGAAACCGCCGCCGAGGAGTTGCAAACTCTGGCGCCACAGTACGTGTCCAACGCGGACGAGGATGACTTCGCCGCCGCGCCGGGCTCCGCTGTCCCTGCCCCACGCATGGATGAGCCTGCGAGCGGTTTTATCCCCCCGCAATCCGATTTTCTCACGGTCGCTCAGCCGGCTGCTGAAGAGCCTGCCGCTCAGCCCCACGATGCTCAGCCCCACGATGCTCAGCCCCACGATGCTCAGCCCGAGGACGAGTTAGCTGCCATGCAGCCGGTCGCCAGCGAGCCTGTCAATGAACTCCGTGCGGCCCCCGCGATGGCTGCCGTTTCACAGCTAGGGCCCTCCGAAGATGTTGCCGCGACAGGATTCGAGCCCGTAGGCCCGTCCGCCATGGTCGCGGCGCCGGCAGCCTTCGATCGCGACGCGCTGGACCGCGGAGCTGCAGCCGGTCCGAGTGCGGTAACGCCGCCGAGTCTCGGTTCGGATGCCTATCAACAACCCTCCACCTACAATGCGCCGCAATATGACGCTGCTCCGAACGCTCAGCAAGAGCCGGCAGCAGTCACTGCTCAGCCGGCCCCGGCTTACGCTGGCGCCGATGCGTATGCAACTCCGGCAACCGGTTCGAGTCTGCGGCAGGGGCAACCGCTGCAGCCGCTCCGTTCCGCTGAGGCATTTGGGCAGCCGCAGCCGTCGCGTGAAGTCGCTGCCGCGGCTGAATTTCCGGCGGCAACCAATCCTGCCGCGCGCGTCGCCTCGGCTGTACCGGTTCCGCTCGCCGGAATCGACGAGGCCGCGATGGAAACCGTCCTCAATGAGCCCGGGGACCGGCGGCTTGAAGGCATGCAGTCCCCCAGCATCATCATCCAAAAACGCGCCCCAGATGAAGTGAAGGTGGGCAAGCCTGCCACCTTTGCGATCCAGGTGCAGAACGTCGGGGGTGTCGAAGCGCTCGGCGTCCAGGTGTACGACCGCGTGCCAGCGGGGATGCGGCTGATCGACGCCTCGCCGCAGCCACAGCAGCACGGCGATGTGTTGATTTGGCAACTCGGGGCACTGGAGCCGGGCGGAGAACGCATGGTTTCGATGCAATTGGTTCCCGAGCAAGAAGGCGAACTGGGTAGCGTCGCTCGCGTCACCTTTGAAGCCGCCGCTTCGGTGCGCACGATCAGCACCCGGCCCGCGCTGAAGATCACCCAGCGGGCGCCGCAGCAGGTTTTGATCGGCCAACAACTGGAGATCGAACTGGAAGTTTCCAATCCTGGTACCGGTGCCGCTACCGGCGTGATCATGCAAGAGGATGTCCCCGAAGGTTTAGAGCATCCCAAGGGGCGGCAACTCGATAATTTGATCGGCACGCTGGCTCCAGGCGAAGTGCGCCGTCAGGTCTTGCGACTCCGCGCCGTCTCGCCAGGAACGGTCGAGAACCACATTCGCTTGGTTGGTGATGATGGACTGGCAGCGGAGCATCGAGTCTCGGTCGAAGTCATCGCCCCGCAACTGGCGATCGAACTCGAAGGGCCAGCCCGACGGTTCCTCGAACGCCAGGCAACCTATCAAATCAATTTGGCCAATACCGGTTCGGCGGAAGCCACGAACGTGGAGATTGTGGCTTATCTCGATCGCGGATTTTCATTCGTCGGCACCGAGTACCAAGGGCAATATGATCCGAACCGGCACGCGGTCTATTGGTCGCTGGCCGAACTGCCGCCTGAGGGCCGCGGAGTTGTGCCGTTGACGCTGTTGCCGATTGAACAGGGCGAACGTGCGATTCGGCTGGAGGCACGCGGCGACCTGAACCTGGTTTCGCGGCACGAAAAGAAGGTCAACGTGGATGCCTTGGCGGAACTGACGTTTGCAATCACCGACGATGTCGATCCGATCGAAATCGGTGGCACGGTGACCTATGAAGTTCGGATCACCAATCGCGGTTCGGGCGACGATGGCGACGTGCGATTCCAGATGCAACTGCCGTCCGGCCTGGAATTGATCAGCAGCGATAACGACGCTTCGACCGACGGTCGCGGGCTCGTGGTATTCGCGCCACAAAGCGTGATGGCCGCTCGCAGTGAAACCGTGCATCGCATCCGGGCCCGTGCCACCGCCCCGGGGACACACGTCGTCAAAGCGATGATTGCCAGCCGCGAGACGCCGGTGCAGGTCACCAAAGAAGAGAGCACGACGGTCTACGCGGATCAGTGAGATCGTCACGGCTCTGAGCCGCAAGCCCATTCGCCAAACTTTTTGCTGGTGGATGGGCTTCCCGTGAGCTAAACTGCCGCCGCCCCACCGGTCTCCGGCCGGTCTAGTCTTATTCCACCGACTCAGTGCGGCGAGGCGGCTTAGTGATCTCAGCGACGGGAATGCGGCGCGCGGTTGCGCCTTGGTTGTTCGTCCTCGGAGGGATGGAGTTCGCAGGACTTTCCGAGTTTATCCGGCTGTCGCGGTTGCTCGCCGGGGATCCCGCGGCGGTCAGCAGCTATGATCCGGCGGCGATCGCCGAGGAGACCTCTGCCGAAGCGGTCGAGTTCACCGTGGAGGATCCGGCACGCAATCGCCAGATCCCGGTCCGAGTGGTGTTGCCGAGCCCACGCCCAACAGCGCCAGCGCCGGTGATCTTGTTCAGCCACGGGCTCGGCGGATCGCGGCGGACGAGCCAGTATCTTGGCAAGCATTGGGCTGCCCGCGGATATGTGGTGATTTGCCCGCAGCATCCGGGTAGCGACGAGTCGGTCTGGCAGGCGGTTCCGCCGGAGCAGCGTCAGGCGGCGCTAGCACGAGCAGCCTCACCTGAGAATGCGCGTCACCGCATCCATGACATTCATGCGGTGTTGGAGCAGTTCGAGCGGTGGACGCAGTCCCCAGGTCATGAACTGGCTGGCCAACTCGATCTGAACTGTGTCGGGATGTCGGGACATTCTTTCGGCGCGGTGACGACCCAAGCGATCGGCGGCCAGTTGGCCGAGGCCGCCGAGCCGGCGACCGATGACCGCTGCAATGGGCGGATCCGAGCCGCGATTGCGATGAGCCCAAGCCCGCCTGCCGGCAACCTGCAAGCTGCCTTTGGAGCGGTCAAAATCCCTTGGTTGATGATGACCGGATCGAAGGATCATGCACCGCTTGGCTACATGACGCCGACGCTGCGGCGAGACGTATTCAATGCTCTGCCGCCGTCGATCGACCGCTATGAACTGACACTGGGCGGCGGGCATCACTTTGCCTTCACCGACGATAAACTGCCGGCGACCGCGCCGCCGCGGCACGCGAATCATCACGGGACGATCCTGCGTGTGTCGACGGCGTTTTGGGATGCGCATCTGCGGCAAAACACAGCCGCCAAAGATTGGCTCCAAGGCCAGGCCGTGCGAGCAACGCTCGATCCGGGCGACCGCTGGCGGATCGCAGCCGCCACCGATCCGTCAGGCGGGCCTCAGCCAACGGCGTCCCAAGTGGCGCAGAACCGTACTACTCGGTCCTCTGCGCTCGCTCCCTGAGCAGCCTTGCCGCCGCCGAGCACCACCAGTACTCTGATTTGCTCCGGCGAATTCTCACACCACTCAGCCGTCCATGACCCACGCCCCTCAGCGCCGACCTCAGATCAGTCTTGCGCTGATGTTGTTGTTGATGGTGATCGTTGCGGTGATGTCCGCCGGGATGTTTTACGCCAGCCGCGTCGGCGCGGTGCAGGACGAGCTGTCACTGCTGAGCGGTTCGTCCCGGACCGGATCGCAGGAAGCGAATCGGACCGCTCATCTGGTCTTCCTGCTGTTCACCTACACGTCGCCGCTGTTGTTGGCGATGGCCATGAGCGGTGTGGTGGCGTTTCTGCGCTATCGCCAGCGCCCCGCGGCGCGGTCGTAACGAGCGTGCCTGGGGCGTCAGTACAAACGGCCGCGCTAGCTGCGGGCGAGATGTGAATCCAATATGCGAACCATTATCTTATTGACCATTTCCAACATCTTCATGACATTCGCCTGGTACGGGCATCTGAAGTTCAAGCACGCACCGCTGGCGATCGTGATTCTGGTGAGCTGGGGAATCGCCTTTTTCGAGTACTGCTTTCAGGTGCCTGCCAATCGCATTGGGCATGGCCAGTTCTCGACCATCCAACTCAAGGTGATTCAGGAAGTGTTGACCCTGGGCGTGTTCGGCGTATTCGTGATCACGTACATGGGCGAGCCGCTGCGCTGGAATCACCTCGTCAGTTTTGCGTTCCTTGTCGCAGCGGTGTACTTCGTGTTCGGCTTCGGTCCGCCGCCGAAGCCTTAATCGGCTACGGCAGTATCGCGGCGGCTGCCGGTGGCCAGTGAGACCACGATCAGTGTCACATAGGCCAGCGGAATCGTAACAATCCCCGGCTGGCTCAGCGGTGCCCACGCTTGATCAGCACGCAGGCCATAGACCTGCGTGAAGGTGTCGGCGCTGAGCAGGATCCAGCCGAGCGAGCTGACCATGCCGACGATCACGCTGGCGATGATCCCCTGGCGCGTCGTCCGCTTCCAAAACAGCAGCATCGTCAGGGCCGGCAGGTTGGCGCTGGCTGCGATGCTGAACGCCCAGCCGACGAGGTAGCTGACGTTCATTTCCACGAACGCGATCCCCAGCAGAATCGCGATTCCCCCGACGATCACCGCCGCGACTTTTGCCACCCGCACCTGTTGTTGGCCGTTGAGCGAAATCCCCAAGAAGCCGCTGAGCAGGTCGTGAGCCACAGCGCCGCTGGACGCCAAAATCAGGCCGCTGACCGTGCCCAACACCGTGGTGAAGGCAATCGCCGAGATGATCGCAAACAGCAGCGGGCTGAGGCTGCGGGCCAGCAGCGGTGCCGCCATGTTGCTGTTGGTCACATCCAGCGCACCGCTGGTCATCGCTCCCAGCCCGAGGTACAGCGTCAGCACGTAGAACACGCCGATGCTGGTGATTCCCACGATCGTGCTCTTGCGGGCGGCCGCTTCATCCTTGACCGTGTAGTAGCGGATCAGGATGTGAGGCAGCGAGGCGGTGCCGCAAAACAACGCCAGCATCAGCGACAAAAACTCAATCCGGTCTTTCGTCTGCCCGCTCCGAATCCCCGCGAAAACAGGGTGTTCGCCTGGCCGTAGGATGCGGCCACCTTCGGTCGGCTTTTGATAATAGACCGTCGTCACCGTCTGATCGGGATGCACCAGTCGCCGGTTGCCCCACAGCACCACTTCGCTGTCTTGCAGCGTGCGGAAGAACTGCAGCGGCCCGAGCGGTCCGGTCGCGGTCTGGCCATCGGGCAGGCTGGCGACATGGCCAACCGGGCGCAGCAGCCGTTGGCCTTCACCGTCGCCCTTGGGAAGACCGTCGATCTGCTGGCTGCCGTCGGTCGCAGTCGTCACCGCCTGAGCCTGATCGAGCCAAACCTGGTCATCCTGCTGCCGCACCGAAAACACATCAAAACCGCCAGCTGGATTTTCAAGCCGAACAAAGCCGCTGTCGACCCACGGATCGGTCTCTGGCAACCGGACCCGACCGTCGATCTCTTGTAACTGAGCGAGTTCGGACGCCGACAGTGGCCCGATTGTCTGCAGCGCATTGGGACCTGTGCCCGGCGGCGTCACCTCGAGCCCACGGCTGAGCACCATCGCCGAGAGGATGAAGCTGAAGATCACCAGCATCGAGCCCTTGAGGAACTGCACCCAAGTCGTCGATACCATGCCAGCGGTCACCACGATCACGATCACGGTGGCCCCGACCAGCACCACGCCGACCCAGTGCGGCAGGCCCAGTAGCGGCTGAATCAGCGCTCCGGCGCCGACCATCTGCGGGATCAAGTAAAACACGCTGACGGCCAGCGTGCTGATACCAGCGGCGAGCTTGATGCCGCGCGAATCGAACTGGCTGTCCAGCGCATCGGCAAACGTGAACCGCCCTAGCCGCTTCATCGGCTCGGCGATCACGAATAAGGCCACAATCCAGCCGGCGAGGTAGCCGATCGAATACAGGAAGCCGTCGTAGCCGTAGAACGCGATCATGCCGCAGATTCCGAGGAACGACGCTGCGGAGAGGTAGTCGCCGGCAAACGCGATCCCGTTGACCGCCCAGGGGACCTGGCCGTGCGCGGCGAAGTAGCCTTCGGAGGTCTGTGTCTTGCGTCCGAGGAAAAAACTCAGACCGATCGTGCTACCGACAAACAGCAAGAAGATCGCCACCGCCAGCGGGGAGACTTCGTAGATCATTGCTTGGCCCCCGCTACTCGGGAAAACATGCCGTAGACGAACGACAGCAGAATCGCCACGACAATCAACCCAAATCCCCACAGCAGCGCCAGGTTCAGCCCGCCTCCTGGCCGGATTTCCATCACATCGGGATAGAACGCACTGGTCAGCACGAAAGCACCGTACAGGGCGGTGTAGAGCGCAAACAGGCTCAGCCCCAGTTGCATGTTTTGCTTCCGCGCCGCAGTGGCAGCGGTGGTCAAATCGGCATCCGAATCGGTCGGCATCGGCGCAAGACTCCGAAAAGGCGGTGGGATGAGCAGCGGGATAAGCAGTTCAGGCGGGGGAGCACAGGCTCGCAGTCCCCAGAGCATACTCGGCCAACGGCCAGGGAGGTATCCACCCCAGCCGCCCTGCCCTGCCCTCACGCGATTTTTGATCCCGAGGCGGTGCTGGAGTTGTTGCGGCACGCCTTGCCTGGCGAACAGGGAAACGATAATCTGTGGCAATCGTGAGCGTGAAACGCTGGCGGCCACGATTGGCTGCTGCTGTGTTTCACTTCCGGCACCGGGCAATTAGCTCAGTTGGTTAGAGCGCTGCTTTCACACGGCAGAGGTCACCGGTTCGAATCCAGTATTGCCCATTTGCATCAAACCCCGGTTTTACCGGGGTTTTTTCGTTTTTGGCCTCAGTCGAGTTGTCTGGCATAAATGCCAATGCTTGCCACTGAGGGCACTCGCTACTGCGGTTTGAGGTAATACCTAGGGTAACCGTTGCGGTGAACTCTGGGGCGCGGCGTACCCTAGGGGCGGCTACAGCACCGCTTGGATCGCCTTCGCAAACCGTGACGGGGCTTCCGCTGAACAACCGATGAACAGGTGCGGCTCGTTGATTTCCAGTTCCATCAAGAGGAAACGACCTGCCCTAACGACCCCATCAACCCGGGCGTACAAGAGCGGGGATGCGATCTGAGACAACACGTCTTCTGTCTGTGCGATCAACTCCGGGGACGGACTAGCCGCTGCGAAATTACCCCCGAAATGCTGCTGGACTCGAAAGTCTCCGTGAGTGGGCCGCTTGAGGACGGCGTGGCTATACTGGCTGGCGAAGAATACGAGCGACCATTCCCCCTCGGATGCGACCTCCTCGAGGTACGGTTGCACGAGTAAAGCGGTCGATCGACATTGCTGCTCAAACTTAGCCTGGTCCGTGTCGACCGTCGCCAACGACGCCCGCCAGGTGTCATGGGCACCCGCGGACACGGCTGGCTTGACGACGACTTCCTCCCAGCCGTGAGTCTCCAGCACTTGCCGCAGTTGGCGACCGCTACCCGCCGAAACGTATTCCGAGGGGATCACATCGACACCGCGCTTCGCCAAGTCCACCAGGTATCGCTTGTTCAGGTTGGCGAGGACGAGATTCGCCGGGTTCCACAGCTTGGTCCCATCGGCCGCGCGCGACCGCAGCCACTCCGCATACTGGTCCGGCTTATGGTGGTAGTCCCACGCCGAGCGAATCACGACACAGGCGAAGCGTGACCAATCGACGCGAGGATCGTCCCAGACAGCCGCTGTCACGGACACGCCCTTGGTCCGAAGAATGTCTGCCACCAAGCGGTCGTCAGCGAGCAAGTCCGGCGACTGCTGGTAAGTCGTAAAAGCCACCTGGGTCACGAACGCCCTCCGGAGACATAGCGCTGGCGAGCATCTCGCCGCGACGAAAAATCTTCCATTTCAAAATGCTCCATTTGGCGGCGGAGTTGCATCGCTGGTTTCGAGTAGCGATGCAACATCTAAGCCTTAACTGGTTTATGTCTTTATTTGCATTGCTAGTCCAATCATCGTCCAGCCATGTCGATTCTCCACAATCTGCCCGGCAATGGTTGCGACTGTGTTGATCACGGACAACCCATTGGAAAGTACTGGAATGGGGCCACCAATGGCGTTGATCGCAGTATTGAGTGGGGATTGCCCCAACTTTGGGGGCAACACACGCTCATCTTTGCCGGTGCCTGGTGGCCGGAGCGGTCGCTGCGACGGCTGGATAACGCGACTCCCCTGCCCTACGTCTTCACTGAGGGTGCTACTGAGCTGAGTGAACTCACGTAGGCTCAGGCGTCCGGCTGGGCTACCGGACGCTGCTGGATGGCGACGCCGATGACGATCAATACCAGCCCGATCCAAGTCGAGGGCAGGATGGTTTCGCCGAGGATGTTGTGAATCAGCAGCAGCGAGAGAAATGGCGACAAAAAAATCAGATTGGCGACTCGGCTGACCTGCTCGGCACGCTGCATCGCGGCGAGCCAGAGCATAAAGGTCAAGCCCATTTCAAACACGCCCACGTAGACGGCGCCTGCAAAACCGCGGGGACTCGGTATCATCGGATCGCCTTCAAACGCGAGGGCCAGCCAGACCAGCGGCGTGCCGACAGCGAAGCAGAGCAGCAAGCCGACCGCTGGCGGCGCGGTGGCACGCGTATTGAGGATCCAAAACAGTGACCACAGGATGGTGCTGCCCAGCGCCAGAGTCACGCCGGTAACGCTGACGACCTGCAATGCAAACGGGTTGCCGCCGGTTGCGATCACGACCGCGCCGCAGTAGCCGATCAGCAGCGCCGCGGCGTCTCGCAGGGTGAGCTTTTGCTGAAGCAAAGGCACGGCCAGCAGTGCGAGCGTCAGCGCCCAGGTGTAGTTGAGCGACTGAGCCTGCTGAGCCGGAAGCAGGTTATAAGCGCGCAGCAAAACGAGGTAGTAGAGACAGGGGTTGAGCGCGCCCAGTAATGAATAGAGCAGTGGCTGGTGGCAAAAGGTAGCGAATACTTCGCTCCACCGCCGCTGGACGCTGACTGCCCCGCTGAGCACGATCAGCGAGGTGAGGCTGGCCCAGGCGAGCAGCGCCGTGGGCGTCATTTCTTGGAGTGACCATTTGAAGGCCGTCGCGACGGTCGACCAGAGGACGACCGCCGCGACGCCCAACAACATCGCTTGGCGTTGGTTGCGGTGAGGAGTCTTAGGTGGCGCCACTGCCGTTCTCTTGAGCACTGTAGGAGTTGGCGACGCCGAAACCCAAGACTACCAAGCCGCCTCGAGTCCGAAGACTCCGCCATGCATGAAGAAGAATCCGTCGGTGTCGATCCCCGCGCTGGTCGACAGTTCCAAGGGCGTGGTTTGGTTCGTCGCCAGGGCTACGCCGCCGATTCCGGTCGCTTGGTAGCCGACTCGCAAGGCCCAGGTATCGGTGAGTTGGCGACGTCCGAAGATCCCGAGTTCTCCCAAGGCCGCAACCGACCGGCGATCCGACTCGCTAGCTACGGCCACTGGCCCCAGCAGAGTCACGTCGGTCAAGCTTTGTGATGAGCTGGCATCGTTCAAGAACACACCCGCCTTGCCAACGGTTTGCAGCGACCAGCGGCCTAATGGCCGGCTGTAACGGCCGCCAATTTGATGACCGAAAAGATTGTTGCGGACATCGACGTCGTAAGTGCCGATTCCTGGGACTAGCGGAAAAGAGCCAATCGCCGTGGTGTTATCCGCGGTGATCCCAAGATTTTCATCCAGGTGGACGTAACGGAATCCACTCAGAAAGTCGATCTTCGCACCCTGGTAATAGAAGCTTCTCACATAGTTGAACTCAGCGTTATACAGATCGGAGCTGTAGTCGACATCCACCGCCGATGCCAAAGAAAAGTTGGGAAACGCGACACTTGTAACGCCGACAACGGACAGATTGTTGGCAGGGGAAGTAAGCGTTGCGCTTTCACTCCAGTCATAGAGTCCAAAGTAACTCAGTTCCAGCGCATGGTGTGCTGAGCCAAATAGCTGCCAGCCGATCGTGGCTTGGAATCCGCCGGTTAGAGCGTCTAGGTCACTTGTCTCCAGCGCGCTCGTGACGCCCTGAGCGACGAGAGCTCGATCGGCGCCAGTGCTCACACGGTGCATCAGTAGGCCACTGGCCTGCGCGTAGTTGGTGGGGACGTAACGTTGCCGGGGCTTGCGGTATTCAGGCTGATAGTCACCAGCCGGGGCGTCGCTGGCTGAAGGGATCGTAGCCGCATCGAACGGTTGGTCGTAGTCGTCGCTCGGTACCGTTTGCGTGTTGCCTCCCAACGCAATGAACTGAATGGGAAACGGTTCTTGCGCTTGCAATGCACCCGTTGTCATACCGGCAGCAAGCAGACAAGCGAGCAGAGACTTCTTCATCGATCACCATCCGTGGAGGGGCAACTGAACTGAAAAAACGCAGCACGCCTGGCGGAGCGAATGTCCTGGGCAATCCTTGCGAGCGCCAGGTGTTGAGCGGAAACCAGGCGTTCAACACTGGAGCGTGATTTCCTGCTGCGAATGTGCACTATCCATCGACCCAATTGCGACAATCGCACGATTTGATTCGATTTCGCGTAGTGCGTTTTTGAACAGCTAGGTGCGGTTGTTCGTCTTCTGTGCGATGTGCGGGATATTCCGCGCGTGACGGTATTAACCGCCTACTGGTGGGGAGGAGTCGGCGAGGCGCGCCCGCACGGTGCGGCGATCGATTCCCAGCCGCTGAGCCGCCAGTTTGAAGCTGCCGGTTCGGGCGTAGGCAATCTGGGCATAGCGGGTCAGCAACTGGTCGGCTGTGAGTGCCAGTTGCTCGATCTGCTGCGCCAGATGTTGAGCCTCGCCTTGATCGGCTGTTGCAGCAGGCAACGTTGGTTGATAGTGATTGCGGATCATAATATTTCGCGCGCACTGCTCGAGTTCGCGAATGTTGCCCGGCCAGTGGTAGTCGGCAGGCAAATGCTCACGAATCCACTGCAGGATCTCGTGCGTCAGTTGCACGTCCTCTTCGGGTGCGATCCGCTTGGCTATGAACCGCACCAGTTCGCCGAGCGCCGCCGGATCGTCTCGCAGATGTTCGGCCAGCGGAGGTGTCGTAACCACGTCGGCACACAGACGGTAGTACAGGTCTTCTCGAAAGGTGCCATTGTGAATCTCGTGTTTGAGATCGCGATTGGTCGCTGCTACGATCTTGCCGTGAAAGTCACGGAGCTTGCTTTCGCCCATCCGCTGATACTGGCGGTTCTGCAAGACTCTCAGGAGCTTGACCTGCGTCATCGGCGGGAGTTCGCCGATCTCGTCTAATAAGATCGTGCCGCATTCGCTACAGGTTTCCAGCCAGCCGGCGCGGTT
>CALELC010000593.1 GCA_937904535.1 uncultured Planctomycetaceae bacterium | reverse complement strand
AGGATTCGTTGTGGTGACTGCCGTTTATCAAGTTTTTGTTTTGTGTAACCCTAGGAGATTGAAATGAAATTGCATTGGAAGACGACCGTGCCTGCGCTTTCGGTCGCATTATGTTTGTTGGTTGGTTGTAGCAACCAAACGCCGTCTGGCGGCCAGGTGTCCGGCTCGTCAATCGTTGCGGATGGGCATGACGACCATGATCATCCGACGGTTGGCCCTCATCACGGTGACTTGATCGAACTTGGGGATGAATATCATGCCGAACTGGTGCATGATGCTTCGGATACAGTCACTCTTTACGTTCTCGATTTAGCGGCCACTCAACCCGTTCCCATTGAGGCTGCCGAGGTCACTATCAATGCGAAGCATCATGGTAAGCCGGTGCAATTTACCCTAACGGCTTCACCAGACGCAGGCGATCCAGAAGGAAAGTCGTCGCGATTTGTGATCACCGATGACGAACTGATGCACTGTCTCGAGCATGACGACGCTGAGGCACGGGTGGTGATCTCGATCAATGGCAAGTCGTACCGAGGTGTGATTACTCACAACCATGACCATGCCGGTCACGATCACTGAGGGATCCAAGGTTAGGCTGGCAGTCGCTTAAATCGGCTTCACAATGACGAACGAGGCGTTTGCGGAGGCTGATGAGAACCAGCCCCCCAACGGTCGGCTTGGCACAAAGCCAAGCCGACCACCTGCCTCACTCGTTGCCAGCGACGCATCAGCTGGACTTAACGGGGATACGCCGTGGTTTGGCTTCGTCGACTTTCGGAAGACGAAGCGTTAGCACGCCGTCGCAAAGTTCTGCTGAAATCGCTTCGCTGTTGATTGACTCTCCAATGGTAAAGCTGCGATGGAAGTCGCCGACGCTGTACTCGGAGTACAGATAGTTGGTGCCTTCGCAGTGGCGACAGACCTTACCGTGGATGGTCAACTGTCGGTTTTCGAACTGGATGTCCAAGCTACCCGGATCAACTCCAGGAAGATCGCCGTAGAGCACCAGTTCCTCTTCGCCTTCCCAAATATCGAAATAAGGTGTGAAGGTCGCTTGATACATCTGTTCGCCGGAATCGCTCACATTGCTTAAGCGATTGCCGCCGTTTCGGTTTGCTTGGGGTTGGGTTGTGGTCATTGCAGTACTCATGATTCACCTCCTAACAATCGTTCAAACCATTGACTGCCGCGGTTCAAAGCAAGGCGTCTTGATCAGCTTGCCTTGACTTCGATGCGGCGCGGCTTGACCGCTTCGCTCTTCGGTAGCTTGATGCTCAGCACGCCGTGCTTGAACTCAGCTTCCACCTTGTCGCCATCGACTTCACCAGGCAGTTCGATCATTCGGCTGAACTTGCCATAGCTCCGTTCTTGACGGTGCCAGGTACCGCTTTCCTGCTCGGGCGGACGACGTTCACCCTTGATCGTCAACTGATTGCCGGTGACATAGATTTCGAGGTCTTCAAGACGGAAGCCAGGCAGTTCAGCTTCAGCATACAGATGTTCGGCATCTTCCCAGACGTTCAACGCTGGGTAGCTCCCAACACCGAGTAAACGCCCCATGCCACTGCCGCCTCGACCGAAGATCCGGTCCATCTCGCGGCTCAGCCGATGCATTTCAGCCCAAGGTTCCCAACGAGTTGCCAACATGCTTTTACCCTCCTTTCATAACAGGTGCGAAGTCATAAAAGGGGAGGCTCAACAACCTTGCTCCACTCGGTTGCTATCAACAAAGCAAGCAAGGTGAAGCCGCCTCTTGCAAATCGGAGACAGGACCGATCTAGCTCAGGTGGCAGTCTCGGTCCTCACGATTGCTTCATGTTGCAAGCAGCGTACCAACGATCTAGCGGCCATTTTTGCAACCTTATAACGTTTGGTTTTGCAGGCAGCTTATGAGATTCTCGTGGAGAGGTGTCAAATTGGCAGAGTATGCAGCGGTAGCAGGCAGGCACCGTTGTTCTGGCAGCCTTTAAACAGGGCATCCACCGGCGTAGCAACTCGGCTGTGCCAGTCCCTCTTTCTCAGCCAGAGCCTTTAAGCGGTTGCGAGAGCGTTTCAGCAGTTGGCTGTGCTGGCCGTTCCCACGCGGCCCTCAGCGGCTGCGGTTGTCGGTGTTCGCTACCGGCTCCCGTTTGTGTAGGTGACCTCGTTAGGGTGGGGTGGCGGGCAAGTGCTGGCGCACCAGCCTGCTTTGTGAAGCTGTGGCGGTGAGGCCTGCTCGATCGAGTGGGCGCCGTTTCATTCGGCGGCAGGGGTGGCAAACAGGAGCTGTGGCAAAAGTGGGTCCAATCGGCTAACCTGGAAGGCGGTATTGTCGGCCGCCGTGCCGCCTTTTGGGTTGCACGACACGCCGCAGCCCTAGCGCCTCCCGCCTATTTTTTCCCACCGTTCGCCGCCAAGCATTCGTCCTTCCCCCTGCGGCAGAGGTCTAATTCCGTGTATCGCGATCTCCTGTCACTCCGTTGGTTGTCGCTGTGTATTGCTCGTCCAAGGATTGGGGCGGCCCTGTTTGCTGGCTGCTTGGTTGCCTGCGGCGGTGTCGGGCAAAGGAGCTGGGGGGCTGAGCCAGGACAAGCCGAACAGGAAGCCTTTTTTGAGTCACAGGTGCGTCCACTGCTGATCGAGCACTGCGTGGCATGCCACGGGGCCGATGAGCAGGCTGGCGAATTGCGACTGGATCGTCGGGCGGCTGTGGAACGCGGTGGCGGGTCAGGGCGGGTGGTTGTGCCGGGCAAGCCAGAGGAAAGTGCGCTGATCCGCGCTATCGGTTATGCGGACAACGGGCTGCAGATGCCGCCCGAGGGCAAACTGTCCGACGAAGCCATCGCGGTGCTGACCGCTTGGGTCCGCTCCGGCGCCTTCTGGCCAGAAGAAACCGACGCAGACTCCGCTCCAGC
>CALELC010000592.1 GCA_937904535.1 uncultured Planctomycetaceae bacterium | reverse complement strand
GGCCATCGCCAGCCCGGCGGCGACTGCGTCGGCGGTCGCCAGATGTTTGCCGCCATCGGAGAAACTATCGGGGGTCACGTTCAGGATACCCATGACCCAAGGCAACTGTTCGTACGGGGCGCCCTCGCCACGGCGGAGGACACGGCGACCCAAGTCCCACTGCCTCGGCACGCGGTTCACCATCGCAATTCCATCTGTGACACGATTTGGTCAGCCAAATCGTCGATGGTAGCCTGCAAAGCCGTTTCAATCGACTGCCCTGCTTCGGGGACAAACCGGGAGCCCTGAGTCATTTCGGTAGCCAAACTCGCTTCGATCACTTGCTGGTTCTGCAGGATTGGCTCACCCCGCCGATCTGTCCAACTGATCACGGCCGAAGCGACGGCATCCAAGGCCCGCGGCTCGTTCGTGGCAGCGCGGGTGAGTACCTGCTTCGTTTCATGGGTGAGCCGGATGTGCAGCGTGCTATCGGCGGCCGGATCGCCAGTGACTTTGTAAGGCGTGCGCAGTTCGATTTGGCGAATCACGGCTTCGGTTAATCGCGGTCCGAGGTCATGGCGAAAGGTGTCGTTCCGCGCCACCGGCACGTAGACCGTCCGCACGTCCTCGCGGAAGATCGACCGCGAGCCGAACTGATAGGAGGCACAACCGCTCGCGAGCAGTACCGAGACCAAGAGGCCAGGAAGCAAGCAGGCTGGAGGCCAGCGGAGAGATAAAGATCGCATGGTTTGCCGCACGCTCCGCGGTCACCTCAGCATGCTGCCGGACTCGGTCGTAATCAGCGGCTTGGCTCGCTGACCCTCAGGGAACACCTTGGTCAACCACTCCAGTGGTCGATTGGGAAGGTCGGGGTAGCCTTCAAGCGCCTCCAGCCGTTGGCGGGCTTGGTCGGCATAGGGGGTCTTCTCGTGTTTCGCCAGGATCTGTTGGTAGTAGAGCCGTGCAGCGCCGTATTCACGCCGTTTTTCACGGTATTCCGCTCGCACGACCAACCGCTCGGCTTGCCGGAAATCGACTTCCGCGGTCGCCCGCGCGAGCATTTCGCGGACTTCTGGCTCCCGCACCTTGTCTGGGAATCGCATCCGCGTTTGCTTGATCAGCTTGTCGGCTTCTTCAAGCACGAGTTGGCTGTACTTGGGGCCGCCATACATCTCGAGTTTGCAGCGAATGCCCAGCAAGTGAGCGTTGAACAAGTGCTCGCTATCGGTGAATGTTTCTCGCAAGTCGGTGAGAAACTCGTCGGCATCGCTATAGCGTTTTTGCCGGAAATGCTCGACAGCGGCAGCCATGGTGGCATCATCAGCCAGCCGTCCGGTCGGGTCGTCGTAGCGGATTTGGTCAAGCACTCGGATGCCGTGCCCGTCGACGTCAAACCAAGGACGCTTTTCGTCGGTGAAGTTCACGACAGCGATTCCGCTGCCACCGGCCCGTTCGGTTTCGATCCAGTACTGGGCGATGGCGAACAGTCGTGCAGCGCAGCGGTCGCTGTGCCGCGAATTCGGAAATTCCTTTTGCAGTTTGGCGTAGGCCTGCTCGGCCTTGGGCAGGTGGTCGGCAAAGAACAGGCTTTCGGCCTGCATGAACATCGCGTCCTGGGCGATCGCTGAACCCGGGTGCGCTTTGGCTGCTTTGTCGAATTGTTTGGCTGCCTTGAGGAAATCGTCCGCGGCAGCGTCGCGGCGTTTCCGGCTGCCGGTGCGGAATAATTCTTCCCCGGCGTGATAGTACTCCCGCGCCTGAGCCAGGCGTGCCTCGCGTTCTTGGGCGGTCAGCAAGGCCTCATCGCTGCCATTGACGGCCCGATAGGCCCGGCTCTGCATTGACCGCACCCATTTCGGCGACTGCAAGCTCGAACAACCGCCCAGCACTACTGCTCCGGCCAGCAGCAGACGACCATAGCCCGGTCCGCGCCGCCGGCCTGGGCGGCGGGCACGCGCGGATCCTTTTGCTCGATCGATCAACTGGTCAATAAAAAGCATCGGGAGGACATCCTTGTCGCGACTGGCGGAAAACGGTCGCTCCCGGCATCCACGCTGGCAGAACAGGGGCAGCAGGCCCTATTTCGCTTACGCTTATCCCCAGTGTGCGCGGAAACGCACCTGGGACCGGAGTCGTCCGCAGTCGCTTCTTAATCCGCCGATGCGATTGCTGGCAACAGCGATTGTGCCGGCGTTCTTGATTGCTCGTCACCGTCAGAGGTCAGAATCGTTTGCCAGCAATCGGAGCCAGCACGCCGCCTGCGACACGGGGCGTGACACCCGAACCTGCTGCTCGGTGGTTGCGAGCGCACCGGGAACCTCCAATCGATTTTCGCTGCCCGGAACGGTGGTGACTGCGGCATCAGCGACGAGCGACAGCGCAGCTGCACTGCTCCGCCGCACGAAACGAAAAAACCCCGGAAAACGCGAAGTCTTCCGGGGTTTTCGGAGGGGTGGATGAAGGGACTCGAACCCTCGACATTCGGAACCACAATCCGACGCTCTAACCAACTGAGCTACACCCACCGTGTGTGAGTCGCAATTTAGCTTCAGAGCCCTACAGGGTCAACGGCTGACGGGCTGACTTCTTCTTTGGGAAGCGATTACGATTGGATCGGTTCGCTCCCGGGGGAAATTGAGACTTTTTTTGCGGCCCCCGGCTTGGCCTTGAGCATCTGCTGGAGGATGGTTGAGCGACCGTCCACCCGCCTGTCATGCACCTGAGAACGGAACAGAAGTTTGGCCAGAAATCGATCCGGCGACCGGAAACGGGCCGCCAACGCCTCCGAACCCTCGGCTGTCGTCGGAATGATGCCGACGCAGCTGATTGAATCGTCGCGCCCGCTGCCTCCACCGCCACGGGTGGCGGCGGTGGTCACGACGGCGATTATGCTGCACGCCGCACTGATCGGGCTCGCGTACCTCGCGGTGGTCAGGCCATCGGGTATTCAAGGGCGAGTAATCGCTGGGTTTGCGCCGTATCTGGCGACGCTGTATCTTGCGCCCGAGCCGAATGCCGTGGACGCGGCAACGGCCGAGGGCGTGTCGTTTTTCCTCGCTCGCGGCGAGCGAAACGAGCAAGTGCACCGCTTGCAGACAAAACCGAGCACCGACCGCAGCGAGGCAGGCTGGGTGGACGCGCCGTTTCTTGGTGCCGCCGGTAGCAGTCGCCAGCGACGCCAGCAACGATTTCTCACCACGATCGCCAACCTGGGCCAAAATGATCAGAACGCGTTGGCTGGACGGCTGACGCTTCCGCTGATCGCCGCTGATCCCGACGCCCGCATGGTGCGTGTGATCCGCTTGCCCAACATCATGACCAACATCGTGCGCGATGCGGAGCCAGCCCCCTATACGGCCGCCATTCTGCGAGAACAAGATGCGGTGCGGCTGGTCCGCGTACCGGCGCCGCGGCTTGGCTCAGCAGCCACCGGAAATCAGGAGCCGCAGCCATGAGGAACTCAGCAGAAGCGGCCGGTGCTGCCACCGCGGGATGGACGCAGTTTTGGTTCTGTACGGCCGACGCCCAGCGGCCTCTGCAGAAGGTGCGGATCGGTTTGGCGGTGATGGCCGTCTGGTTTTTTGCCTCACACTGGACGGACATCGGTCTGTGGCTAGGAGGCGACGGCATCTTGTCAAGCCAGTCGCTGGCTCGGTTTCTGAACGATGCGGATCTGAATGACTTGGTGCGGTGGCGGCTATCGCCGCTGTACTGGGTAGACTCACCGGTGCTGCTGCGGGGCTACTTGCTCCTTGGGATGGCGCTTGCAGTGGCTTCCGCAGTGGTGCGGCAAACGCGGGCGGTGCAGGTCGCGTTGTGGCTGTGGGTACTGTGGCTGGCTAACCGCAGCCTGATGCTCGCTGGGCTGGAGGAATTGGTGCTGGTGTTCGGGTTGGGCTACCTGGCGTTAGCGCCAGCCGATGAAAAGCCTCACTGGAGCGGTTCGGTAGCGCTGCGACTGTTGCAGTTGCACGTGTCATTTTTGGTTGCCGTTACCGGACTGACGATGCTGTCGTCGCTGATTTGGTGGGACGGCAGCGGCGTGATGGCTCTGGTGGCACCGGTCGAGAACCGTTCGATCGACTGGGTCGACCGCTTGTCGGCACCCTGGGTACACGAACTCCTAACGCATGCGATTGTTGTGGTGGCCATCGTCGCGCCCGTGCTGTTGTGGAGCGCAGCAACACGCAAAGTTGCCTGCGTGGCCGCAATGCTGTGGTGTGCGGTGCTGGGGCTACTGAGCAGCCAGTGGCTGTATTTCGCTACGTTGGCGGTGCTATTGCAGGTGTTTGGGTGGTTTGAGCCAGGAACGAAGGTCGGCGCTGAATCAGGGGCGCGAAGCTAAGCAAAAAAAATCGGACGGGGCAGCGATTTTTTGTACGGTTTCCGCCGCGGCAGGTCACTAATACAGAATGAGCCTCCGCGTCATTTTGCGGTTGGCCAAGTTCCTTTTCGGCTTGTGAACTGAGATGCGACTGACTCTGCGAACCCTGCTGGCACACCTCGACCGAACGCTCGACCCCGAAGATGATGCGGCGATCGCTGCCAAGTTGCGTGAAAGCGATTTTGCGTCGCGATTGGTGGAGCGTGTGCGGGCGTGTCTGCGAAGCGATGCATTGGGAGCCCCAGCACCGTTGGCGAGCGGCCCGGCTGATGATGCCAACCGGATCGGCGAATATCTCGACAGTGTGTTGGCGCCGGAGCAGGTGGCCGAAGTCGAACGCATCTGTTTGGAGTCGGATGCACATTTAGCGGAAGTAGCGGCGTGTCATCAGGTGCTGACGCTCGTATTGGCCAAGCCCGCTGAGATTCCGCTGTCGCTCCGCGATCGCCTGTATGAGCTGGGGCAGGAACCCGGTACGGATTTGAACACGACCAATGGAGACCCTGCACGATCGGCAGCAGCCCCGGCAAACGCACCGCCCTTGCCAGCGGCCGTGCTGGATGCCGCAAAGGCCGGCACGGTTCCGCCGGTGATTGCCCCCGTCGGACCCGACGACTCCGGCGTTTCAGACGCTCCGACACGGCTGAAGGGGGCGATTCCTGCTGCCCCGGCGGCAGAGCCTGCTCAGCCTGCGTTAGCCGGTTCGCGGCGATTGTCACGGTCTGATTTGTCGGATTACTCTGGCCGGCCTTCGCGGGTGATGCCATGGCTGGTGAGTCTGGCGCTCGTGGCGGCATTTCTGTTTGTAGCCAGTCAGGCGTTTGCTCCCCTGCTGCAGCGTCGTTCGGCCGAGGACGACCAAGCGTTGACGCTCAACGACGCCTACAGGCCGGCTGAGGCGGAGAATGATTCGGGCGCCGATCCCGCGGCAGATGATCCGAATTTAGCCGACCCTCCACGTGTACCGCCGGTAAGTCGCGATCCTGGGGCGGAGACCGCGGGCAGTGGTGCCGCACCCACGCCGGGACCAACATCGCCGCCGAAGCCTGATCCCGCGAGAGCCACGCCCGCGCCGGCGAACGGGCAGACGGCTGGTTCTGAGCCAACCGGGCAACCCTCGACGACCACACCGGCGACGCCTCCGGCCTCCAGTCCCGGTCCGGGGCCGCCGCTGCCGCAACCACCGGGCAC